>CABXUL010000020.1 GCA_902515395.1 uncultured Bacteroidota bacterium
CGAATCATAAATATTTGATAATTTGGTAATGATCCAAAATGTAAAAGATAATATTACGAACAAAAAAAAGAATCGAAACTTCTTTTTTTCTGGAAATTTAATTCGAAAATTGTCCAAAACTTGATTCGATCTCGCCATCAAAAATTATTTTAGAATTTGAAATCAGCTATTATCTAATGCCTCGATTATCTCTTGGCTTACACCCACATTGGAAAATCCACCATCATTATAAAGATTTTGCAGGGTAACTCTCTTTGTGTAGTCTGAAAACATCATAACAGTGTAATTTGCACAATCTTCTGCAGTTGCATTACCTAAAGGAGCAGTTTGTTCAGCATAATTTAAAAACGCATCTAAGCCTTTAACACCTTTCCCCGCGGTTGTGGGTGTGGGAGATTGAGAGATGGTATTAACCCTTACATGTTTGTCCTTACCGAAAAAATATCCAAAACTTCTAGCAATGGATTCTAAATAAGCCTTATTGTCTGCCATATCATTGTAATTTGGAAATGTTCTTTGAGCTGCTACATAAGACAATGCTACAATACTTCCCCAAGCATTCATAGCATCCTTTTTATAAAGAACCTGCATTAATTTGTGGAATGAAACTGAAGACACATCCCACCCTTTTTTCATCCAGTCATAATTGAGGTCAGTGTAATGTCTTCCCTTTCTAACATTGACTGACATTCCAATTGAATGAAGAACAAAATCAAGTTTTCCTCCTAGTTGATCCATTGATTTATCAATAAGTTTTTCTAGATCTTCCACTTCAGTTGCATCAGCTGGAATAATTATTGACCCAGTCTTTTTTGCCAATTCGTTGATAGCTCCCATTCTCATCGCAACTGGAGCATTAGTTAATACAAATTTACCTCCTTCTTTTTTAACGGATTCAGCGGTTTTCCATGCGATCGATTGATCATCAAGGGCTCCAAAAATAATTCCTCTTTTTCCAACTAAGATATTATGGGACATTGTTTAATAATTTTATTTCTTTGCTAAATATACAGCTAATTGAGTAATTGCCGTGCATGATCAAAGGCTGTTTGAGTTAAGTCTTCACCAGAAAGCATTTGAGCTAGCTCACTAACTCTTTCCTCTTGATTCATCTCTTTAATCTTTGTCTGAGTTGAAGATCCATGAACTTCTTTATAAACCTTGAAGTGTTGTTTTCCTTTTGCAGCAACTTGGGGCAAATGAGTTATAGTAAATACTTGCATATAATTTGCCATTTGTTCCATTATATTACCAATCTCGTTTGAAATTGGCCCTGAAACTCCTGTATCTATTTCATCAAAAACAATAGTAGGAAGTTGTTTAAAGCGAGATAGAATTGATTTGATAGATAACATAATTCTTGACATTTCTCCACCAGATGCCACTTTTTTAATCGGTTTAAAACTGGCTCCTAAATTTGCTGAAAATAAAAATTCAATTTGCTCTTTTCCAGAATTTAAAAAGTTATCTGAAGGCAATAACTTTACCTTGAATTTAGCATCTTTCATTCCCATTTTAGAAATAATTTTCTCCATTTCGCAACAAAGGACTGGAATGGCAGTTTCCCGTTTTTTATGAAGTTGGCTAGAAATCTTGTTAAGTGTCAGCTCTAACTCATTTAATTTATTTTTTAAATCCTCAATTATATTATCAATATTCAGTGTCTCTTTTAATTTTTTTTCAAGTTTATCCCTAATAAGAATTAAATCAAAAACGTTATCCACTTGGTGTTTTTGAAAAAGACCCTGTATTTTGTCCATTTTATTATTCAATTTCTCCAATAAAGAGGGATTACTTTCAAGTAAATCCAATTTATTAGTTAATTCATACATTACATCTTTCAACTCGATATCCAAACTAGTAACACGCTCATAAACAACAGCTAAACTTCTTGATTTATTAGCTGCATTCTTTAACGCAGTTTTTAAAGTATTGAATTGGGATAATAGCCCCATTTGATCTTCTTCAATAATTTGAATACTCTGAGACAATAAAAGCTGTAAATCCTCTACACTAGAAAGCTCATCTATTTCCTCAACCAATGAGCTCCAAATATCCTGATTTAACTCCTCAATAGCCAATTCATCAAATAGAAACTTATTATAATCTTTATCCCGTTTTACTTTATTTATTTTAGAGGTAAATTCATTGTATTCATGGCTAATTTGATTAAACTTAATTAGATGCTTTCGATATTTAATTAATAACTCATCATTATTAGCCAATGCATCAAGAACTAAAAACTGGTACTCACTTTTAAAAAGAGACTGATTTTCGTGTTGTGAATGAACATCAATCAAAAACTCACTTAATCTATTTATTTTATCAAGGGTTACAGGGGTGTCATTGATAAAAGCTCTAGATTTTCCACTTGGTATAATTTCTCTTCTTAGAATTGTTTCAGATTCATAATCCAATCCTGCGTCATCAAAAAATTCTTTTAGTGGGTAATTGTCAATTAAAAAACTTGCTTCAATCACACACTTTTTTTTAACATCTTTTAAAACATCTAAATCTGCTCTTTTACCCAAGACTAATGACAATCCTCCCATTAGAATTGATTTACCTGCTCCAGTCTCTCCAGTTATAGATGTCATTCCTTCAGAAAATGAGATATCTAGATGATCAATCAAAGCGTAGTTAAAAATCTTCAGACCAGTTATCAAATTCTTTTTTTTTTGAGATTTAAATCAAAGATAGCTGAGATTAAAAATAAATTCAAAAAATGCTACTATTTAATTTGTTTCCATTGCGGAAGGTAAAAAGGAGCAATTTTCTTTAATAGATTAGAGGTTAGATTAAAATCTATTTCAGGACCATCAGAGAAAATATTTACAATTTCTTCAGCCTTAGCATCAAAAAAAAGCTGGAGAAGCAAAGCATTAGGTCTTCTATTGTATAACTTTTCAAGGGGAAATAATGAATTCATAATAACCTCTTTTGCATCAAAGGTGTTTTCAGTCATAAAGTCCATTCCTTTTCTGTGATAGATATATAACGACTCTCTATATTCTCTGAAAGTATTTGAACGAATTGTATCTATTAACCAAAACCGATTTCGATTACTATCATTTTGCTTCCAACCTAACGCACCTCCTTGTTGAGCTAAATTCACAATACGCTGTGCTTGATCAAAATATAAATCACCTCCTTTTAAACTTAATGTATCTGCATTTATACCAAGTATAAAAAAAGCATAAAAACTTATAATTGATACTAAGTTAGATTGATAGGTCCCAGGACCATAAAATAATGGCTGAAACTCCTGATAGGTAAAATTAATATCTCTATCCATGAAGTTTAATACTGGACTGTTATAATTAGAATTAAAAATAGTTCTTTGTGATTGAACTTGTAAAGTTCCCTCAAATCTTGAGGTATTATAAGCGTTAAGATTTAAAACAAAACTACAAGTTATTTTTTCTTGCGGTAAAACTTCTTGATTTGACCAAGACTGAGAGTTAATAAATTCATTTACTGAACGCTCAAGGGTTTTAAAAATTTGTTGATTTGTCTGATTCACCAAGTCGGCATTGACAATAAACTGAGCACTAAGCTCTTGAGCTTTTAAACCAATAGATATAAAAAGAAAAATAAGGAAATAATAAGGCTTATTCATTTTTAAGGATTTGGGTAAAAATATCCTCTGCTACTTGATTCTTCAGCTTTAATTCAAATTGTATAATTTCCTCTTTCCTAGATATATAAGAGACTTTATTGGTGTCTCCAGAAAATCCTGCACCTGAATTTTTAAGAGAATTCATCACAATGGCATCTAGGTTTTTTGACTTTAATTTCCTAATCGCATTTTTAATTTCATCGTTTGTTTCAAGCGCAAAACCAAGAAGAAACTGTTGATTTTTATTTTGACCCATCCATGCAAGAATGTCTTGTGTAGGTACAAGTTTAATTGTATTTAAATTAATTTCTTTTTTTAATTTAATTTTATGGGGCTCTTTTGGTTTGAAATCTGCTACTGCTGCTGCTGCAATAGCAATGTCAATTTTATTGAATATTTTTTTTACCTGGATAAACATTTCTTCAGAAGTAACTACCTTGAAAATCTGCATATCGAAAGTGGTCGAAATAGAGGTAGGTCCCGTTATTAGCGTCACTTCAGCCCCAAGTTTGACTGCATGTTCTGCAAGGGCAAATCCCATCTTACCAGTCGAATGATTTGCAATAAATCTGACGGGATCAATTGGTTCATAAGTTGGACCAGCAGTAATTAATACTTTTTTACCATTCAAAGGAAGTTTATCTAAAATGTCTTGTTCTATCTTTTTTGTTATCTCCTCTGGTTCAAGCATTCTACCCTTTCCATGTAAACCGCTAGCCAAAAACCCTTCACCAACAGGTAAAACTTCGTTTCCAATAGATTTTAATTTTTCCAAATTAGATTGATTTGAAGGGTGATTATACATATCTAAATCCATCGCAGGGGCAATATAAACTTTACTCGTACAAGAAAGATAGGTCGCTATTAATAAATTATTACACTTAGCATTAACCATTGCCGAGATCGTAAGTGATGTTGCAGGGGCAATTATAAATAAATCTGCCCACTTACCGAGTTCAACGTGGTTATTCCAGACAGGGTTGTCATCTTGAGAGTCTGTAAAACTACTTAAAACAGGGTTTCCGGATAAAGTTGAGAGGGTAAGTGGAGTTACAAAATCTTTGGCCGCTGGGGTCATTATAACTCGAACTTCAGCTTTTTTTGACTTTAATAACCTAACAATTAGCGGAGCTTTGTAAGCAGCAATACCACCGGTAATGCCCAGGAGGATTTTTTTTCCGCTTAAAACACTCATAATTTATTCTTTGGCATCATCGGTGTTTCTGTGGTAAATTTTTTCATTCAACCACTCTTCGATAGCCATTGCATGTGGCTTAGGAAGACGTTCATAAAACTTTGAAACCTCGATTTGCTCTTTATTCTCAAATATTTCTTCCAAGCTATCATTATGAGTTGCAAACTCATCTAATTTTTCGTGTAACTCTTTACGAATATCCAAGTTAATCTGGTTAGATCTTTTTGCTATAATAGATATTGCTTCGTAAATATTTTCCGTAGGAGACTCAATCTTATGTCTATTATAAGTTGATGTAGAGGATGGTGCATTTGAGTTTCTATACTTAGTCATAATTCAATTTTATTTTCAAAGGTATTGATTTCTTTATCAACGATTTTCATTTTTTGAGTAAGATCTTCTTCAAACAATGTCTCAGGGTAATAACGTATTATATTATAATATAGTTCTTTTAAGTCTTCTAACCTGTCGAGTTTCTTTAATTCTATACTATTAATTGCAATTTCAAAAGACGAAAGAAATTTATAATAAAGTGCTTCCTCTCTAAATTTTGTTCCTACAAACTCAGCAATGAAATTATCTAATGCTTTTATTGCAGCCCGGTAATCATAGATTGTATAGTATTGTTTAGCTACTTCAAAATCCTTTCTCTCAATTTTAGTCTGCAGTTCACTGATTAACTGATTGGATTCGTCCATATAGGATGAGTCTGGATAATTATTGATGAAAATTTGTAGTTTATCAATTGCCTTTAGTGTGTCTTCTTGATCCAAGCTAAAAACTGGAGACAGCATATAATGGGATTTTGCAGAGTAAAAGTTGGCTTCCTCAATTTTTTGTGATTTAGGAAAAGATTTTATAAAATTTTCGAACTGATAAGCGGCTAGATAAAAATTTTTAGTTTGGTAATATGAATCTGCAAAAAAATATACCAACCGTTCAGCTTGAGGTTTTCCCCTGTATGATGGAACAAGTTGTTCAAATATTCTATTAGCCCTTCGATATTCTCCGTTGTTATAATAATTTTCTGCAGCCTTATATTTTAAATTTAAATCATCATTATTAAGTATTTTTTGGTACTCATTACAGGATGATAGAACTAAAAAAAGTATAATTATTAAAACTGTGAAATTGAATATTTTAGACATCTCGTGAAATTACTAAAATATTTAGAATTAAGTACAAATTTATACTGACGTTAGTGAAGACTTATTTTTTAAAAAAGCGAATCAAATATACTCTTTAAAATATTTATTTAACTTATTGTACAAGCTATCTGAAGCATTAACAAGTGGAAGTCGCAATTGATTTTCACAAAGACCAAGGGCATTCATCAGAACTTTAATCCCAGTTGGGTTACCTTCGTCATAGATAGTTCTAATTAGGTCTAGAATTTGATATTGCGTTTGATAACCTCTCCTTGCATCGCCATCAATTCCGTTTTGAACTATTTTAGAATAAAGTTCAGGCAAGGCATTTCCAATGACAGAAATTACTCCTTTTGCACCAGCCAGTAACATAGGAAGGGACATTTCATCATCACCAGACAGAACCAAGAAATCTTTTGGACAAATCTTCAAAAGTATTTGAGCTTGTTGAAAATCTCCAGTGGCCTCTTTGATCGCTACAATCTTATCGAAATCTTTAGCCAAGCGTAAAACTGTTTTGGGTGTGAGGTTTACACCACTACGAGAAGGAACATTATATAGAATTACTGGTAAACTCGAATTTTCGGCAATCACACTAAAGTGACGATACAATCCTTCTTGATTTGGTTTATTGTAATAGGGAGTTACAGATAAAATAGCCGAAAAAGGGGTCAAATCCATTGAATTAATCTCTTCAATAACTTTTGGGGTATTGTTTCCTCCAATTCCAATTACCAAAGGTAAAATTCCAGCATTATGATTAACAATAGTTGCAATTAACTGTTTTTTTTCATCCTTACTTAATGAAGTTGACTCTGCTGTAGTACCTAGAACGACCAAATAATCAACTCCCCCATTAATTAGATGTTCTATTATTCTAGGAATAGCTTCAAAATCGATAGCCCCATTACCTTTAAATGGAGTAATTAAAGCAACTCCATGTCCTTTTAATTCCCTCATTTTATCTATAGATGGTTTTTAAATATTTAAAACATTCATCTGTAAACAACCCTATGTTTTTGGGATCAATATCTATAATCAAATCGTTCAATTCATGATCAACCCCAGTAAAACCTATACTTAAATTTTTGATACACTTAGAGCTTATATATTTAAGGTTTATGTCATTTCTATCGTAATAATTAATTAATATATCTGATTTTTTGGTACAAAATTCATTCAAAACACTACTAATTTTTCCAAAATTGGTAATATCCTTGAAAGAATAACTACTTTTAAAAGTCTCTTTACCGATCTTATTAGGGGATTGATAATAAGTCAAAACCCTTATATTTTTACCAGATAAGTTAAACAGCTCTGCCATTTTCTTAAAACATTCTTTTTCTATTCCCAATTGATGGTCAAGGATAACAGAAATGGATTTTATTTTAGTACCATACTTAATACTTTTCTTGGCTAAAGGGCTCTTAACCGAATTCAAATAAACGCGGTTTAAGAGAATATTTCTGAACCAAAATATCATATCAAAGTGTAAAATTAAATTTAAGCAATTACAGAAATTAAAATATTACTTTATATCAATATATAATGAAAAATGTTACAAATAAAACAAATCTCTCGGATTTTTATTCGGATAATAGATCAAAAAAAGACGCCTCATTAATTATGGGAATCCCTAACTTTTCTGCTCTAAATCTCTTACTCGGTCCCATCCCATCACCTCCAATGAGATAATCAGTTTTTTTTGAAATGGAACTCATAACTAACCCTCCATTGAATTCAATTTTATCTTTAAGCTCAACCCTAGACAAGGTCTCAAATACCCCTGAAATTACAAATTTTTTACCACTCAATACTAAATCGCTAGTTTTTGGAGGGCTGTCTAATTGAAATTTTAATCCATTCAGTTTTAATCGATGGATCAATGATAAATTTTCAGTGTTTGAGAAAAATTCAATTAAACTCTCTGCGATTCGATCGCCAATTTCATCGACAGCAATTAGCTGATGAAATTCAGCAGCCATCAATGAATCAATATCTCCAAATGCTTTTACCAATTTTTTAGCAACTGTTTCACCTACAAAACGAATACCCAACCCGAATAAAACCTTTGAAAATGGTTTTTCTTTTGAAACGATAATACCTTTAATTAAATTATCTGCTGACTTTTCTGCCATTCGCTCCAAAGGCATGACATCTTCTAAGCGAAGTTCATATAAATCGGCAATATTGTTCAGTAAACCATTTTTATTTAGTAAGACAACCGTTTCAATACCCAAACCCTGAATATCCATTGCTTTGCGAGAAATAAAATGTTGAATTTTACCAACAATTTGAGGTGAACAACCTCTCTGATTTCTGCAATAGTGCAAAGCTTCTCCTTGTTCTCTATGGAGTTCAGCATTGCACTCTGGACAATGGCTGATAAACTTAATTTTAAAACTTTCTAAGGGTCGAGTTAGATGGTCAACCGCAATAATTTTAGGAATAATTTCTCCACCTTTCTCTACATAAACCAAATCGCCAATTCTTAAGCCTAGCTTCTCAATCTGGTCCTGGTTGTGAAGTGAGGCCCTTTTTACGGTCGTTCCTGACAACAACACTGGTTCTAAGTTAGCAACAGGCGTAATAGCTCCTGTTCTCCCAACCTGATAACTTACAGATGAAAGTTTTGTAATTGCCTGTTCTGCGTCAAATTTATATGCAATTGCCCACCTTGGTGCTTTAGAAGTATATCCCAACTCATTCTGCTGAATTAATTGATTTATTTTTATAACAACTCCATCAATCTCATAAGGTAAATTCCTTTTATTTTTATCCCAATAATCCAAATATTCAAAAACTTCCTCTAAGGTGTTCGCTAAAATAGCATTATCAGGGACTTTAAACCCCCAATCTCTAGCTTTTTGAAGGGCTTCGATTTGAGACACTACTCCTAAATTTGATCCAGCAATTGCATATAATAGACATTCTAATGGGCGCTTGGCTACAATTGAACTATCTTGAATTTTCAACGAACCAGATGCTGTATTTCTTGGATTCATATAAGGCTCTTCTCCTAATTTGATTCGCTCTTCGTTGATGGAATTAAAACCAGAAATAGGCAAGATAATTTCACCACGTATTTCAAATAAATCTGGATAGTCTCCCTTTAATTTTAGCGGAATAGTAGGAATCGTTTTTAAATTTAAAGAAACATCATCTCCTTGAGTACCATCTCCTCTAGTTACACCATTCACAAAAGTACCATTCTCGTATGTTAGGCTGATAGAAGCGCCATCGTATTTTAACTCACAAGTAAAATCAAAATTATTGTGACCTAAGCCTTTCTCTACCCGTCTCACCCATTGGGTTAACTCCTCCCTAGAGTAGGTGTTAGCTAACGAGTACATCGGGAAGCGGTGTTTAAGTGTTTTAAAATTTTTAGTAACCCCACCCCCTACTCTTTGTGTTGGGGAATTGGGATCATAAAAATTAGGATAGGCTTTTTCAAGTGCCAAAAGAGATTTTAACATTTGGTCAAACTCAAAATCACTGATTGAAGGAGCGTCAAGGAGGTAATAATTATAGTTATGCTCATGCAAAGCAACTCTTAACCGTTCGATTCTATCTTTAATCTCCTCCATTTACTTTTTAATGACTTTGAGCATTCTTGATTTACCAAAAATATCATTTCTAACTTCAATTTCACCAAAAGTATCATCTGAAAAATTTGACTTTAACAGTTTCAAATATTTAGGATTAATTTCTAAATAAAGACTTCCCCCAGATTTTAAAACCGCTGAGGCAAAATTTATAATCAATCTGTAATAATATACAGGATCATTCTCGGGAGTGAAAATGGCCATGTGAGGCTCATAATTCAAAACGTTAGGTGAAATTTCTTTTTTTTCATTGGGATGAACATATGGGGGGTTGGATACAATAATATCCAGTGGATTTTTCCAATGGAATAAGGATTGAATATCATGTTTAATAAAATCAATCTTAACACGGTGTTTCTTTGCATTTTTCTTAGCTACTCTCAAGGCTTCTTCAGACAAATCAATTGCAGTAACATTTATCTGTTTATTCGCATTAGCCAGGCTTACGGCAATACACCCACTTCCGGTACCAATATCCATTAGTTGGGGAGAAATAATTTTATTTTTGCAAATGTCCTCCAGTACCCAGTTCACAAGATCTTCTGTTTCCGGTCGAGGTATTAAAACCGATTGATTCACAAAAAAATCTATTCCAAAAAAAGTAGCTTGATGCGTTATGTACTGGAGGGGTTTTTCTTTTCTCAGCTCAGACAAGGCGAATTTAAGTTTTTCAGAAGCATTAAAATCCAATAAATAATTTGGGTTGATTATTGGGAATGAGGCGTCCCATTCAAAATAAAAATCAATTAGACGCTTAAAAATACTA
This sequence comes from uncultured Bacteroidota bacterium, assembly GCA_902515395.1. Classification (GTDB taxonomy): domain Bacteria; phylum Bacteroidota; class Bacteroidia; order Flavobacteriales; family Flavobacteriaceae; genus UBA8316. Next base: position 10,334 of record CABXUL010000020.1, read on the forward strand.
TCCGCCTCTTCTTTGGAATAAATCTCCAATAATGTTTTTTGGAAATGACTTCTAAATTCTGATAATCGCATGATCAAAATTAACACAATCTTTTTTGTTTAATTTTGACATTTCAATTTAAAGGTTAAAAACCTAGTTTTTGTGATATGGAAGATGAGAATTATATGAGGAGATGTATTGCTTTGGCAAAAAAGGGCTTGGGGTACACATACCCAAATCCTTTAGTTGGCTGTGTGATTGTTCACCAAGGGAAAATCATCTCAGAGGGCTGGCATAAAAAAGCTGGAGAATCTCATGCAGAAAAAGAAGCAATTGAAAAAGTTAAGGATAAATCAATTTTAAAAGAAGTAACACTATATGTTAATCTTGAACCTTGTAATCATTTTGGTAAAACTCCTCCTTGTTCCGATTTAATTTTAAAAATGAAAATACCCAAAATTGTGATAGGGACAGTAGACTTTAATCAAAAAGTATATCATAAGGGGATAAAGAAACTTAAAGAAAACGGGTGTAAAGTTATCACTGGGATATTAGAAAAAGAATGTAGAAAATTAAATTGTCGTTTTTTTACTTTTCATCAAAAAAAACGGCCCTACATAACGCTAAAGTGGGCGGAAAGTAAAGATGGGTTTATAGCCCCAAAAGATCAAAATGAAAAATACTGGCTAAGCCACCCTCTTTCCAAACAATTGGTTCATCAATGGAGAGCTCAGGAACAATCGATTCTCATAGGTGTCAATACAGCTGTAATTGATAACCCAAAATTAAATTTAAGAGATTGGTACGGAAAGAATCCGATTGCAATTGTGATTGATCCTAAAAATCGACTTCCAAATGAAAGTTTCCTCTATAAAAATAATAAAGCTAATAATCTTCTCTCAATCACATCAAAAGAAGTCAATTTTAAAAAAGGTGAATTAAAACCAAAAGACTTTATCAATTTTCTTTATGAAAACAAAATCCAATCAGTTATAGTAGAGGGTGGATTAAAAACACTTGTTTTTTTTATTAAAAACAACTTATGGGATGAAGCTAAAGTATTTAAAACAAAAATTAATTTAAATAATGGACTAATTTCACCAAAATTAGAACAGAAAGAAAAATCTATTATTTCAGTGGGAAGTGATAAATTATATACTTACAATAATCTTTGAATAGCGGACATTAAATTTTTTGGGCATCTTATAATCCTATTTTTTTTTTTATCTAAAAAGGCTAAACGTGTACTTCCACTAGCGACTTCTTTTTTTAATTCATTGGTTATTAAATATTTAAAAAAGATACTTGCTTTTGGTAATTCATTAATCGAAAGATGTACCGTTATTAAATCATCAAAATAACAAGGGCTTTTAAAATTTAAATCTACTGTGACAACAGGCATTAAAGTTCCCCGATCCTCAAGTTTTTTATAAGAAAAACCTATCGAAGTAAACCACTCAATTCTGGCTATCTCAAAGTACTTTAGGTAGTTACTATGATGAACATAGCCCATTTGGTCGGTTTCTGCATACCTTACCCTAAACGGATTTGTAGAATATTTAATCAAATTCTAAATATTTTTAATTTTTGTCAAAAAATCAAGTGTTATAATTTCAAAAAAAAAAATTAAAAAATCAACCAGAAAAAAAGTTTTTTTTAACTTTTTTATTTCAATATTTGCAAGTAGGTTTATTAAAGATAGATCTATTAACATTTAACATAAATCAAATCACAGTTTTTAAATTTTAATGAACGCTTCTGCAGAAAAAATTTGGGGTAATTGTTTGTTTTTTATTAAAGATAATATCCAACAGCAAGCTTTCAAAACTTGGTTTGAGCCTATAATACCACTAAAATTAACGGAAAGTTCACTTAGCATTCAAGTCCCAAGTAAGTTTTTTTATGAATGGCTAGAAGAACACTATGTTAAAATCCTTAAGGTTGCTCTTATAAGAGAATTGGGAAAGGAAGCAAGGCTAATTTATGTCATTAAAATGGAAAACACCTTTGGCAATAAAATTCCTTTTACTGAAAGTATACCAAGTAGTAACCGTGCAGGGGTTAATCCTCAGGATGTTGATGCTCCACTTAATACTTATACAAGTGAATTAAAAAACCCTTTTATAATTCCTGGAATCAGAAATTTACAAATTGAGTCTCAACTTAACCCTAACTACAATTTTCAAAATTTTCTTGAAGGTGACTCCAATCGATTAGCTCGTTCCGCAGGAATGGCCGTTTCTAATAAACCAGGGGGAACCTCTTTTAACCCTTTGATGATTTTCGGAGGGGTTGGTTTAGGTAAAACTCACCTTGCTCACGCTATTGGTGTTGAAATTAAAGATAAATATCCCGATAAGACAGTATTATACATTTCTGCTGAAAAATTTACGCAGCAATATATTGAATCTGTCAAAAAAAATAATCGAAACGACTTTATACATTTTTACCAAGTAATTGATATATTAATAATTGACGATGTTCAATTTTTATCGGGTAAGTCAGGAACTCAAGATGTCTTCTTTCACATTTTTAATCACCTTCATCAAAACGGAAAGCAGGTTATTATTACTTCTGATAAAGCTCCAGTTGATATGCAGGATATTGAACAAAGACTTTTATCAAGATTTAAATGGGGACTTTCAGCAGAGCTTCAAGTACCTGATTTAGAAACTCGCATATCTATATTAAAAAATAAATTATTTCGCGACGGAGTATCAATTAATGAAAATATTATTGAATATGTGGCTAAAAATATCAAAACCAACGTAAGAGAACTTGAGGGGGCGATTATCTCACTTATTGCACAATCTTCCTTTAACCGCGTTGAAATTGATCTGGAATTAGCCAAAGAGATTGTCAATAAATTTGTTAAAAACACTAAAAGAGAGGTTTCAATTGATTATATCCAAAAAGTGGTTTCCGAATATTTTCAAATGGACATTGCAACATTACAATCAAAAACAAGAAAGAGGCATATTGTACAAGCCAGACAACTTGCAATGTATTTTGCTAAAAAATTCACCAAAGCCTCCTTAGCAAGTATCGGTAGTCAAATAGGTAAAAGAGATCATGCGACTGTACTCCATGCATGTAAAACAGTAGACAACTTAAGTTTTACAGACAAACAATTCAGAAAATACGTAGAGGATCTCAACCAAAAACTTACGCTATAAAAGCACCTGATTGGAAACTAATATTTTGATGGTCTGCCTTGGGAACATCTGTCGTTCTCCACTGGCAGAGGGAGTATTAAAAAGTAAATTATCCTCAACCCACTTTCACATTGATTCTGCAGCAACTGCAAGTTTTCATATTGGGAAATCGCCTGATCACAGGAGTATAAAAGTTGCTGCCGATCACGGAATTGATATCAGTCATCAAAAAGCAAGAGCATTTAAACTAGAAGATTTTAATTTGTTCGATAAGATTTATATTATGGATAGTAATAACCTAAAAATTATAAAGCAACTCGCTGAAACTCTAGAACAAAGTAATAAAGTAAGTCTAATCCTTGAAAATGAAGACGTACCAGACCCCTATTATGGTGATGAAAGTGATTTTAAAATAGTTTTTGAACTTCTCAATGAAGCTTGTGAAAAAATTAAGTTTGATTTGATAAATTAAAAAAATGTCTGCTAAGCTTTACTTAATTCCATGTCCCATTGGAGAAAACGCTCCAATTGAAATGCTCCCTATCTCAATCAAAACAACTATAACCAATACTAACTTTTTCATTGTAGAGCACGAAAAAGAGGCACGAAGGTTTATAAAAAAAGTTTGCCCGGATAAGATTCAATCCAAACTCAAACTATTTCCACTAAACAAACATTCATCAGTAATGGAGATGGTCAATTATCTCGATCCATGTAAGCTTGGAGAAAACATGGGATTAATTTCTGATGCAGGGTGTCCTGCTATAGCTGATCCCGGAGCAATAATTGTAGAAAAGGCACATCAATTAGGAATTAAAGTCAAACCTTTGGTAGGTCCATCAGCTATTCTAATGGCGATGATGAGTTCGGGGATGAATGGTCAAAATTTTGCTTTTAATGGCTACGTTCCTATTAACAAAAACGATCGTAAAAAAAAGGTTAAGGATCTTGAAAGCAGATCACAAAAACAAAATCAATCTCAAATTTTTATTGAAGCACCTTACAGGAATGAAAAACTCTTTATGGACTTAATTGACTGGTTAAGCCCAGAGACAATGCTTTGTATCGCCTATGATATTACTGAGTCTGATGAATACATTAAGACTTATACCATTTCAGATTGGAAAAAGAAAAGACTCAAATTTCATAAGAAACCGGCAATCTTTATCATTCACAAAAAAGATTATCGATAAACTCGGTTGCTGTTTAACCAATCAGTATATACTTTTTTATTCCTGTTATGAGAACGGCCATTGGTTGCAAAAAGATGATATCCAGGTTGATTGGGGTTGGCAACAAAATAGAGAAATTTATGCCTTTCATAATTCAGAACTGCTTCTATGCTAGAAAGGTCAGGCATTGTGATAGGTCCTGGAGGTAGCCCCCTTTTCAGGTACGTATTGAATGGGGATTTTATTTTTAAATCCTCATATAAAACTCTTTTAATAACCGTATCAAAATTTTCATATTTCAATTTTAAAGCATAAATAATTGTTGGATCGGCCTGTAATTTCATTTTTTGGTTTAGTCTATTAATATATACTCCAGCTATTCTAGGACGCTCATCTGCTTTTTGGCTTTCTTTTTGAACTACAGAAGCTAAGCTGATTACATTCTTTGGATTTAATCCAATTTCATTTGCCTTTTTAACCCTAGCCTTAGTCCAAAAGTTTTTGTATGATTTCCACATTTTTTCTCTAAACTTTAATGCTGAAGTATTCCAAAAAAACTCATAAGTGTTGGGTAAGTACATGCTTAATGCATTATACTTTGAAAATCCATTTTGCTTTAAAAAATTGGTATCACGAAATGCTCTTATCAATGTTATACTGTCTGGCGCAATTTGCTCTGCTACTCGAGCAGCTAGATTTTCTAAGCGCTCCTGATTATTAAAGGTTACCTTAACGGTTAGGTTTTTAGATCTGAGAGAATTGATAATTTCATTATTGTTACTACCTTTATGAAGGGCATACTTCCCAGGTTTGATACGATTAAAATATCCTTTTTTTTTGGCTGCAACTGTAAAATCTGAGACAGAGTTTAAATAAGGTGATAACTGATTGCATAAGGATTCAAAAGTTTCTCCGTCCTTAATATATATATACTTAACCTCGTTTACAAATTTAGTATTGTCCCAAAAAAAAGTTTTATTAAACAAATAAAAAAAGTAGAGACCAAATACCAACCCTATCATAACAATGATAAATAATATTTTCCTTCGATACATCTTTAAACTATTTTCTGATATATTAATTCATCGTGAAACTGTCCTTCATAAAAATTCCAATCTTTTTTTTTGCCAACCAAAAAAAATTTTTGGGATTCAAAAAGTTGAATACTATATTGATTTTCTGCTGCAATGTGGGCATAAAGTTGATGAAGCTGCAGCCTTTCCTTTACATAGGTTTCAATCAATTCAAGTGAAGCACTACCATATCCCCTTCCTCGATTAGAAGCACTAATGGTTAGACCAATAGCTGCCCTATGATGAAGTGGCTCAAAATCAAATAAGTCTATAAAACCAATTGCATGTTTTTGCTTATTAGTAATCGTAAACTTTATTTGTCGAGTTTCAAAAATATCTTTATCAGCATTTGCAATATAGCTATTAAGTAAACTTTTTGAGTAAGGATGAAAACGATTGGAATACTTCCATAATTTAGTATCATTTTCAGTATCAAATAAAAAATCTAAATCGTCAGGTTCCAATGCCCTTAAGGTTACAAAATCATTTTGATAATTAATCATTTTATTTCAAAATTACCCGAAAAAATAAATTCAGCAGGACCAATTAATTTAATTTCACTGTATCGGCCTAATGATGATGTAAATACTATTTTAAGTATTCCTCCCAAAGCATGAATATTGATATTAGTGGATTTGGTCACGCCCATGAAATGAACACCTACACCAGCAGCTACTGCACCCGTTCCACATGACAAGGTTTCTTTCTCAACGCCTCGCTCATAAGTTCTGATTTTAAAAGTATCTTTTTTAAGCATTTCAATATAATTTACATTTGTGCCTAAATCTAAATAAGGTTCTCCATAACGTATAGCTGCCCCTTGGTCATTGACATTTATTTTGGATATATCATCAACCAGCTCCAAGTGGTGAGGAGATCCAGTATTTATGAAAAGTGAATCTCTATTTTTGGTAATATTTACAATATCATTCATGTCAAGAGAAACGAGATTATCTTTTTTCATAGATGCAAAATGCAGTCCATCACAGGCTTCAAAAACTCCTTCATTTTTGACTATATTTAATGATCTAGCAAAAGCGAATACACAACGACCACCGTTTCCACAGAGACTTCCTTGGTTACCATCAGAATTGAAATAGATCATTTTAAAATCTCCTTCCGTTGAGTTCTGGACTAATATTAGTCCATCTGCACCTATTCCCATATGCCGATTACACAATTGGTTAATTATAGATGCGTTGTCTATCGGAAAACTTAATGACCTATCATCTATAATTATAAAGTCATTTCCAGCACCTTGATATTTATCAAAATTAAATTTCATTAAAACAAATTTAGGGAAATTTTGACCTACTTCCTTTTTGTTAAATTGTAGTTAAAAGGAATACTGATAAATATAGATTTTTATAAATTTGCATAATTAAAAAATTGTAAATGAAATCTATATTGAAAACTGTTCTAATCTCTACGCTAAGTGCCTTTGTTATTATAGTTACTTATGATTATTTAACCTCCAACAGTAATGATGTTTTAGAAAATGTATCGAAATCAACTAATCTTCTTCCCACTACTTACAGTTTTAACACTAATAAGGTTGCTGCTGAAATGACTGATTTCACAATTGCAGCTGAAAAAACAGTTAACGGCGTTGTACATGTCAAAAACACTAGTATTCAAAAAAACGATATCCCTTGGTGGTATCGGAATTTTTATGGAGATGATGAAGAGGAAATGAATAAGAGAATTGGTACAGGTTCAGGTGTAATAATTTCCCCAGATGGACTTATAATAACCAATTATCATGTAATAGAAGATGCAACTGAAATTGAAATTACTTCAAATAAAAATAAAACTTACAAGGCTGAAATCATTGGAAGTGACCCTAATACTGATCTTGCAGTATTGAAAATAAATCCGGATGAAAATCTTCCCTTTATTCCTTTTGGGGACTCTGATAATTCTAGAATTGGAGAATGGGTCTTAGCTGTTGGAAACCCATTTAACTTGAATTCTACAGTTACAGCAGGTATAATAAGTGCAAAGTCAAGAGATCTGAATGATCGTGATAGTAAGAATCAATCATTTATTCAAACTGATGCAGCAGTGAATATGGGTAATAGTGGTGGTGCACTTGTTAACACAAGTGGAGAGTTAATCGGAATTAATACAGCGATTAGTTCAATTACAGGAGGCTTTGTTGGCTATTCTTTTGCCGTTCCAAGCAATATAGTGAGAAAAGTATTTGAAGACCTGATTGAATTCGGTAATGTGCAGAAAGGGCTTTTAGGTGTTTCTGGAAATGCACTCAATACTGATATTGCAGAAAAATTTGAAATTGATGATACACAAGGTTTCTTAATTGGCGAAGTCATTGAGGGGATGGGTGCAGAGGAAGCTGGTCTAAAGACTGGTGACATAATTAAAAAAGTTGATGATGTAGTAATCAATTCTTTTTCTGATCTCACTGGATATTTATCTACTAAAAGACCAGGAGAGAAAGTTAAATTAAACTTTACCAGAGATGGAGAAAATCAGAATCTAATGGTTAACCTTAAGAAAAAAAATGTTACTCAGTTTATTGGAATGGAAATAAAAAATTTAAATGAAAAGGAAAAAGATATTTATAATATTGATAATGGAGTAATAATTAAGAACTTATATAACAGTAGATTATACCAATATGGAATCCAAGAGGGCTACATCCTTTTAGAAATTAACAACAAGAAAGTAAACGATATTGCTGATGTCGATTCGGTAACGCTTAACTCACTTTCAAGTATGCTTTTCTTAAAACCCAATGGGGAAAAAGAGCGAATTGTCTTTGAATAAAACAAACTGGTCAAGTAAATAAAGGATGTCTTTGTTGCATCGGGGTTTTTACAAAGAAATAATTTTATGAGTAGACACTATAATTTTAAAGTTATTAAAATTTGATATTATATATTATTTCAAAATATTTAAAGTAATGCAAATAGATATCATAACACTTTTTCCAGAACTGTTGACCAGCCCTTTTGAAGCATCAATTCTTAAAAGAGCAATCTTAGCAAAAAAAGTTAAAGTGTATTTTCATAATTTGAGAGACTATGCCAGAGATAAACAAAAAAATGTGGACGATTATCCCTTTGGGGGAGGTGCTGGAATGGTGATTAAAATAGAGCCAATAGACAACTGCCTTAATCACCTAAAAAAAAGTAAGGTTTACGATGAAGTCATTTATCTAACTCCTGATGGTGAACAATTAAATCAAAAAATTTCTAATAATTTTTCTACCAAACAAAACCTTGTGATTATTTGTGGTCATTATAAGGGGGTTGACCAGAGAGTAAGAGACCACTTGATTACAAAAGAAATTTCAATTGGTGATTTTGTTCTTTCTGGAGGTGAAATTGCTGCAGCTGTTTTATGTGATAGCATTATAAGATTGATACCCGGTGTACTGGGTGATGAATCCTCGGCTTTAACTGATAGTTATCAAGATGACTTATTAGCACCACCTGTTTATACGCGGCCGTCAGATTACAATGGCTGGGAAGTCCCTAAAATATTAACTTCTGGCAACACACCTAAAATTGACGAATGGAGGGAAAGTATGGCTATTGAAAAAACAAAAAAACTGCGTCCTAACCTTCTAAAAAGTTAATTATAAAACATTTCAATTTCTGAAGTTATCAGTTGGATAAGTAAAAATTAGTATTAAATTTGCCTTTCTAAAACTATTTACAAATATTATTCTTTGTACTTGTTCTAAAATCAAGCTATGGAAGCGCTAATTAACCTAGTTCAACAAGAGTATATTGAGAAAAAAGATTTTCCTGATTTCTCATCTGGAGACACTATTACTGTTTATTATGAAATCCGTGAAGGAGAAAAAGTAAGAACCCAGTTTTTTCGTGGTGTGGTAATTCAAATTAAAGGTGAAGGACTTTCAAAATCGTTTACTATAAGAAAAATGTCAGGTACAGTGGGTGTTGAAAGAATTTTTCCACTTAATTTACCTACAATCCAGAAAATTGAGATAAATAAAAAAGGCAAAGTAAGACGTTCTAAAATATATTATTTTAAAGATTTGCGAGGTAAGAAAGCTCGTATTAAAGAAAAATAAAAAAATAAAACCGCTCTTGGGCGGTTTTTTTCTTTTTATAAAAAAAGAAACCTTTAGTTAAAAAAAAAAAGGTGCTTCACTATATTTGCACAACCTTAATTCATATTTAAATGTCTAAAATTTTAGTCACAAACCCTGTCGTAGAAATCGACGGAGACGAAATGACCCGAATTATATGGAAGTTTATTAAAGAACAACTAATTCTCCCATACATTGATGTTGAGCTATTTTACTATGACCTTGGAATAGAATCTAGAGATAAAACCGAAGATCAAATTACAATTGATGCTGCTGATGCAATTAACAAATATAAAGTAGGTATCAAGTGTGCGACGATTACGCCAGATGAAGATCGCATGGTCGAGTTTAATTTGAAAAAAATGTATCGTTCTCCTAATGGGACGATCAGAAATATTGTGGGAGGTACAGTTTTTAGGGAACCTATTATTATGAAAAATGTTCCGCGTTATGTTCAAGGATGGACCAAGCCAATTTGCATTGGAAGGCATGCTTTTGGGGACCAATATAAAGCGACTGATTCCATCATTACTGGCAAAGGAAAGTTAACGATGACTTTTACTCCCGATGACGGTAGTGAATCTAAATCGTGGGAGGTTTATAATTTTCAAGAAAATGGTGTAGCAATGAGCATGTACAATATTGACTCTTCTATTTACGGATTTGCTAGATCATGTATGAATAGAGCTTTGGATAAAGGTTGGCCATTATACTTTTCTACCAAAAACACTATCATGAAAGCTTATGATGGACGTTTTAAAGATATTTTTCAAGAAGTTTTTGATAATGAATTTAAAGATAAATTTGAAAATGCTGGACTAATCTATGAGCATCGTCTTATTGATGATATGGTTGCAGCAGCAATGAAATGGAGTGGTGGTTTTGTTTGGGCTTGTAAAAACTATGATGGTGATGTTCAATCAGACACTGTAGCACAAGGATTTGGTTCTCTAGGATTGATGACCTCTACACTAGTCACTCCAGATGGGGAGATTATGGAAGCGGAAGCTGCCCACGGAACTGTAACTCGTCATTTTCGTCAACACCAAAAAGGAAAAGAGACATCTACCAACCCATTAGCATCTATATTTGCATGGACAAGAGGATTAGCGCACAGAGGTAAATTAGATAACAATCAAGCATTAATTGATTTCTGCCAAACCCTTGAATCGGTATGCATTGAAACTGTTGAAAGTGGGATAATGACTAAAGATTTAGCTTTACTTATTCACAAAGAAAACCTAAACGAAACTCACTATTTGACTACTCAGAATTTCCTGGCTGTTTTAAAAGAAAACTTAGATAAAAAATTAGTATAAAGGAATTCAATTACTTTTTCAATTAAAGATATATTTACTCGAAATAAATATTATTTCTGTATTTATTACTACCTTTTATAAAGTTTAAGAACCGAAAATATTCTTTAAACTTTATTTGATGTTCATTGGTGTTTAGAATCTCTTGATATTTATATTTTAATATTTTTAATTTAATAATTAGTTTTTATTAACAACTGGCATTACTTAATTTTATAAATATTGATTAACAATATGAAGTTTGAAAAAATAACTGAAAAAACATCTCATTACGATGCATTGGAGACTAAATCCATAAAAGAGCTTTTAATTGGAATTCATAAGGAAGATCAAAAAGCTGTTGAAGCTGTAGGAGAACAATTACAAAAAATTGAAGCACTGATAGCTGAAATAGTTTCTAAGCTTAAAGAAGGGGGAAGATTATTATATATAGGAGCTGGAACCAGCGGCCGACTTGGGGTATTGGATGCCTCGGAATGCCCTCCTACCTTTGGAACAGACCCTGAGATGGTTGTAGGTTTGATTGCCGGTGGATCTGAAGCATTGCAACGATCAATAGAAAATGCTGAAGACGATCCAAATCAAGGCTGGTTAGATTTACTTCAACACCAGGTAAATGAAAATGACTTTGTGATTGGAATTGCCGCATCAGGAACTACTCCCTATGTGGTAGGGGCGATAAATATTTGTCGGAAAAATAATATCAGTACAGGTAGCATCACCTGTAACCCTAACAGCCCACTTGCGCGGGCAAGTAAATTTCCCGTAGAAGTTATAGTGGGCCCAGAGTTTGTTACGGGTAGTTCTCGAATGAAGGCAGGAACTGCACAAAAATTAATACTCAATATGATCACCACTTCAACCATGATAAAATTAGGAAAGGTTAAAGGGAATAAAATGATTGATATTCAAATGACAAACAACAAACTGACTGATCGAGCAACAAGGATTCTAATGGAGGAGTTGTCAATTGATTATAAGACTGCTTTTAACTTATTGGAAAAACATCAAAGTGTAAGAAATGCAATTAAAAACTATTTGTGAATACTGTAAAGCTTAAAAAAGGATTACTTAAAATGGGGATATTTATTGTACTCTGTTTTATTTCACCCGTTATTCTTTATCAAGCATTCAAAAACCAAGACCATAGGCTTTTTTATATAGTCTTGGTGATTGGAATTGGCTTATGTATCACTGCAATCTTTTACGGGTTTTGGGCAATAAGAATACTAATTAATGGACTGCTTGGTGAGAAAAAAACAAAATCCTCATAAAATTGTAACACTGAAACTAGTAAACTATATTTGCCGTGATTTATAGTTTATGATTGAAATTAAATTTCCAGATAACTCTCTACGAAGCTTTAAAACCGGAACAACGGTACTTGAAGTCGCTCAAAGCATAAGTGAGGGCCTTGCGAGAAATGTCCTTTCCGCAAAATTCAACGATCATACTGTCGAAACAGCCACCCCTTTACTCGAAAACGGATATATTCAACTCTATACTTGGAACAATGAGCAAGGAAAGACTGCATTTTGGCATTCTTCAGCTCACGTACTAGCACAGGCTATTCTGGCACTTTACCCAGAGGCTAAGCTAACAATTGGCCCTGCTATTGATAACGGGTTTTATTATGATGTAGATTTTGGAGACCATTCTATTACAGAAAAAGAATTAAAGGATCTTGAAAAAAAGTTTTTGGAATTCGCTCGACAAAAATTTGAATTTAAAATGCGTAGTGTCTCCAAAAAAGATGCGCTTGATTTTTATAAAAAAGACAACAACCCCTATAAACTTGAATTGATCGATGACTTAGAAGATGGATCAATTACCTTTTGTGATCACGCTGATTTTACCGATTTATGTCGTGGAGGTCATATTCCAAATACCGGCTTTATCAAGGCAGTTAAATTATTAAATGTGGCTGGTGCATATTGGCGAGGTGATCAAAAAAACAAACAACTCACACGTATATATGGTATCTCTTTCCCGAAACAAAAGGAACTTACCGAATACATTGAGTTTTTAGAAGAAGCAAAAAAAAGGGATCATAGAAAACTTGGTAAAGAATTAGAATTATTCACTTTCTCCCAAAGAGTTGGTCAAGGATTACCTTTATGGCTACCCAGAGGTGCCGCCCTTAGGGATCGTTTGGAAAGGTTTTTAAAAGAAGCACAAAAAAAAGCTGGATATGAACAAGTAATTTCACCTCATATTGGGAGTAAAGACCTTTACATGACTTCTGGTCACTACGAAAAATATGGGGACGACAGCTTTCAACCTATTGAAACACCGGCTGAAGGAGAGGCTTTTTTATTAAAACCGATGAACTGTCCACACCACTGTGAAATATATAAGACCAAACCTTGGAGCTATAAAGAACTTCCAAAAAGATATGCAGAATTTGGAACAGTATACAGATATGAACAAAGTGGTGAATTACATGGACTTACTCGTGTAAGAGGGTTCACACAAGATGATGCACACATTTTTTGTACGCCTGACCAGTTGGATCAAGAGTTTAAGGATGTGATTGACCTAGTCTTATACGTTTTTAACTCATTGGGATTTAATAATTTTGAGTCGCAAGTTTCAATTCGTGATCCAAAAAATCCAGGAAAATATATTGGTGATGTTAAAAACTGGGGAAAAGCAGAGCAATCAATTATCAATGCAGCTAAAGAGAAAAATCTTGAATTTAAAATCGAAGAAGGAGAAGCAGCTTTTTACGGTCCAAAACTTGATTTCATGGTCAAAGATGCAATAGGAAGGAAATGGCAGCTTGGTACAATTCAGGTAGATTACAACCTTCCTGAAAGATTTGATTTAACTTACAAAGGCAGTGATAATTTATTTCACCGTCCTGTAATGATTCACCGGGCTCCTTTCGGAAGCTTGGAGAGATTTGTAGCAATTCTTTTAGAACATACTGCGGGGAATTTACCAATATGGTTGGCACCTACTCAGGTAAACTTACTGTGTGTAAGTGAAAAGCATGAAAAATACTCCAAAAAAGTTTTAAATTACCTAGAAAATAACGAAATTCGCGCCTCTCTAGATGACAGAAATGAAACTATTGGGAAAAAAATCCGAGAAGCTGAAATAAGCAAGGTTCCTTTCATGTTAATTATAGGAGAAAAAGAAGCAAAAATGGATAATGTTTCTGTAAGAAAACACCGTGTTGGTGATATCGGATTAATGGGAGCCGAAAACTTCGTTAATCTCATAAAAGAAGAGATATCAAAAAGTATTTCTAAATTTGGAAGCTAAATTAAAATTATCAAGTCATAGCAATACGCCGAAGAAGATCGAATAAACCTGCGAGGATTATCAAAGAAAATCCTCATAAAATCAATGAAAAAATCACTGCGCATGAAATCAGACTGGTAGGTGATAATATTGATGTAGGGGTTTACCAGCTTCCAAAAGCACTTGCAATTTCTGAGGAACTTGAGCTAGATTTAGTAGAGATTTCTCCAAAGGCATCGCCACCGGTTTGCAAAATATTAGATTATAAAAAATTCTTATATGAGCAAAAAAAGCGAGAAAAAGCCCTAAAATCAAAAGCCACTAAGGTTGTAATAAAAGAAATACGTTTTGGGCCTCAAACAGATGAACACGACTATGAGTTTAAAAAAAAACACGCCGAGAAATTTTTAAACGATGGTGCAAAACTCAAAGCTTTTGTTTTTTTTAAAGGTCGTTCAATAGTTTTCAAAGAACAAGGGCAGATATTGTTATTGCGATTAGCCCAAGACCTAGAAGAAATTGGAAAAGTAGAACAAATGCCTCAGCTTGAGGGAAAGCGAATGATTATGTTTATTACGCCCAAAAAGAAATAAAGATCTAAATAAATAAATGAACAATTATGCCCAAAATGAAAACAAAATCCAGTGCCAAAAAACGTTTTAACGTTACTGGCTCAGGTAAAATTAAAAGAAAGCACGCATTTAAGAGCCATATATTGACTAAAAAATCGAAGAAGCGTAAATTAAAGTTAACTCATTCTGGATTGGTTCATGATAGTGATATCAATAGTGTGAAAGAACAACTTAGATTAAAATAAAAATAAGGTAAATATTGTATAACCCTGATAAGAGGCTTTAAAGTGTTGTAAAACCGCCCTTCTCAAAAACTTAAAAAAATGCCAAGATCAGTAAATTCAGTGGCTTCAAGAGCCAGAAGAAAGAAAATTTTAAAACTAGCCAAGGGTTACTTTGGTAGAAGAAAAAACGTTTGGACCGTTGCTAAGAATGCTGTAGAAAAAGCAATGCTTTACGCTTATAGAGATCGCAAGACTAAAAAACGAAATTTCAGATCACTTTGGATTGCGAGAATTAATGCCGGAGCAAGATTACATGGTATGTCTTACAGCCAATTTATGGGGAAAATTAAAGCCAATAAAATTGAGTTAAATAGAAAAGTTTTAGCTGACCTAGCCACCAATAACCCTCATGCTTTTAAAGCTATTGTTGATCAATTAAAATAATAACTTCAAAAACTTTTGAGCAAAACCCGTTTATAATGAAGGTTTTTTAAATAACTGTATATAATTATATATAAATTCGGCTGTCAGCTAGTAAAAGCTGATAAAATTCAAAAAAACTAATTTATATTTTATAAAATGAGGTTTACTATATATCATAATCCTAGGTGCAGAAAATCTAGAGAGGCATTGCAATTACTTGAAGAAAAAAATATAAAATTTAAAGTTGTCAAGTATTTAGATCAAAATTTTGATAAACAATCACTTGAAAAAGTACTTGATATAATTGGTAAAAAACCTTCGGATGCTCTTAGAAAAAATGAAGAAATATGGAAAAAACAACAAAATAGTAAAAATATAGGTGAAGATGAAATACTCGAGCTAATGATTCAATATCCTAAATTGATTGAAAGGCCAATCGTAGTCTATGGAAATAAGGGGGTTATAGCAAGACCCATAGAAAACTTAATAGACTTTATCAATAATTATTAAACCTTTGTTCATTAAAACAATCAAAATAAAATTTTAATGAATAAGATATACTTAGTTGTTCCCTGCCTTTTATTTTTATTTAATGTCAATGCTCAAAGTACTTTCAAAAACATACAAAATTTCGTGGTTAAAGGTTATGTAATAGATCAAAAGACCCTACAACCACTAGAATTTGCAACCATTATTCTTGCAAATAATGACAATCCTGATCAAATTAAAGGAGTTATAACTGATAGCTCAGGATTTTTTAATATTCAATTGAGCCCTGGCACTTATAATTTTAAAGCTGAATTTATCGGATTTATACCTTTTACAGTAGAAAACTTAGTTGTCACTGAAACAAAAGATTTTGGAAAAATTGGACTAAAAATCTCCCAAAATTTATTAAATGAGGTTGAGTTGATAGCCGATAAAACTGAGGTAGAAATTAAGTTAGATAAGAGAATTTATAATGTTGGTAAAGATCTTACAGTTAGAGGAGGAAATGTTGCGGATGTTTTAGGGAACGTTCCCTCGGTATCGGTTGATTTAGAGGGTAATGTATCTCTTAGAGGAAATGAAAATGTTAGAATTCTAATTAATGGTAAACCCTCTGGACTTGTAGGTATTTCTGGGCCACAAGGTCTACAAAATCTTCCAGCTGAATCAATTGACAAAGTTGAAGTAATTACTTCTCCCTCTGCAAGATATGGAGCTGAAGGGACTGCTGGAATAATCAATGTGATTTTAAGAAAAGACAACTTGAACGGACTTAATGGTAATTTTATAGTTAACACTGGCATTCCAGATAGAAATAGCGGATCAGTAAATATTAATTATCGAACAAATAGTTTAAATATTTTTTCTACAAATTCTTTTCTAAATTCCCTAAATATTGGCAGGATAACTAATGATACAGAGTTTTTCAACATTATTAACCCCAGCACTTTCGGATATGAAGAAAAAAAAATGGAATTTGGTGATAAAACAATATTCTCAAGTCTTGGTGTTGAGTTTTACTTAAAAGAAAAAACTTCTTTAACTTTTAATAGTTTCATTAGAACCGAAAAAGGTAATGATGAATTTAATACTCAATTAGATCAATTTAATTCAAATAGAGGTTTAATTGAATCCACAAAATTAAGGGAGTACAGTAAGGATGATGATAATGCACATCAATTTAGCTCAAACTTTGATACAGAATTTAAAAATGGTAGTAAAATAAATACTGTTTTTCAATATGAAAAGAACTCAGAGAATGAATCATCTGATGTTGAAAACACAAATCCAAACTTAAATGAAAAAGTAGCTGAATATAGAGATCAAAAAAGACTTTTAGTCCAAGGAGATTATATTATTAAAATTAATGAAAACACTCAACTTGAGCTAGGATATCGGGGAAGTTTTTTAGATCAAAAGACTGATTTTAAAGTCTCCGATTATAATGAAGTTTTAAGGGATAGTCTATCTAATATTCTTGTTTACAATGAGAAAATTAATTCTGGTTACATTCAGTATGGAAAATCAATTAAAGATTTCTCATTTTTAATTGGACTTAGAGTAGAGGATTCAAAGATAATTGTAAATCAGATAATTACAAATGAACGTAACGACCAAGATTATTTCAAATTCTTCCCAACACTTAATATCTCCTACAAGTTTAATAAGTCTGAAAGTATTTTACTTGGGTTTAATCGTCGTATTTCAAGACCTCGAGCCAGATTTCTAAATCCATTTTTACAAAGATCTGGTATTGCAAATTTTTTTCAAGGAAATCCAAACTTAATACCTAGCTACTCAAATGCAATCGACCTTGGTTTTTTAAAAAAGTGGAAAAAAATAACACTAAACTCCTCAGTTTATTTTCAAAAATCTGTTGATGTTTTTACTATTTTTCCCTTTGATACTGGTCAAAGAATCTCAATAAGAAATAATAAAAATGAGGAAAAATCTGTACCAATTATTAAAAAAAGTCCAATTAATTTGTCAGAAAATGAAAGAATTGGGGCAGAATTTACTTTGAGTTACTCCCCATCGAAAAAATCAAGATTCTTTTTAAATACAAATCTTTTTAACTCAGAAAATATAGGAGATTTTCAAGGTGTAAATTTAGACAGAACAAATTTAAGTTGGTCATCTAGGCTTAATGCAAAAACCTCATTACCTGGAAAAATAGATTTTCAATTACAAGGTACTTATTTTGGTCCAAGAAATACCTCTCTGGTGAGCTTTAGACCATTGCTTTTTGCATCCGGCGCTCTAAGTAAAGATATTTTAAATAACAGTGGCACCATATCTATAAGAGTTAGAGATATATTTAATACTCAGCAAAGGGAACTTACTACCAGGAGTGGAACTTTTAGTCAGTATACAACTTTGAGAAGAGAAATTCCCTCCTTTACAGCCTCATTCACATATCGTGTAAGGCAAAAGAAAGTTCAAAAAAAAACAACAAGGGGAGAGCCAAGGGAAGATGTGGGATTTTAGACTTTAACTATTTCTGGTCGTTTTTTTGTTTTCTTTTTTCATTTAAAAACTCCATTAAGTTTCCGAATAACCAATAGGGAATAACAAAAGTTAAAAGGAAAATCATTAACCAAAAACCAATAGTTAAGATGGTTAAAAAGGCTAAGAAACCTAAATACTGGTCAAATTCAAACATTATAATAAATTTATATCAAATTTAGCTTTTTTCTATTTCACTTTCAGTCTTGAAATAAATTTATTTTAAAGGAATAAATCAAAAGGACGTATTTTTGTAAAGAAGTTAAAATTTCAATATGAGCTATAGAATAGAAAAAGATACTCTGGGAGAAGTAAAAGTACCTAAAAATGCTTATTGGGGACCACAGACAGAGCGTTCTCGTGGTAATTTTAAAATAGGGACATCAGCATCAATGCCGTTGGAAATCGTCTATGGTTTCGCATATTTAAAAAAGGCCGCAGCTTATACAAATTGTGATTCCGGAATTTTAGAGGAGAGTAAAAGAGATTTAATAATAAAAATATGCGACGAGATTTTATCGGGAAAACTGGATGACCAATTCCCATTAGTAATATGGCAAACAGGTTCTGGAACTCAAACTAATATGAATATTAATGAAGTAATTGTAAATCGTGCCCATGTATTAGAGGGAAATAAATTAGGAGAGGGAGAAAAAACCCTATCCCCCAACGATGATGTAAATAAATCCCAGTCGTCTAATGATACTTTTCCTACTGCAATGCATATTGCAGCTTACAAAAAGATTTTAGAAAATACATTACCTGGAGTAGAACAGTTGAAGTCTACACTTAAAAAAAAGTCCAATGCCTTTAAGTCTATTGTTAAAATTGGAAGAACCCACCTGATGGATGCTACTCCACTTACCCTAGGCCAAGAGTTTTCAGGTTATGTCTCTCAGTTAGATCATGGAATTAAAGCCCTAAAAAATACTTTAAATCATCTATCGGAGTTGGCACTTGGAGGTAGTGCTGTTGGAACAGGAATAAATACACCAGAGGGCTATTCTGATAAAGTTGCAGAATATATTTCAGAATTTACAGGATTACCATTCATTACTGCTCAAAATAAGTTTGAGGCACTAGCTTCGCATGATGCTATTGTAGAGACGCATGGTGCTTTGAAACAACTTGCTGTTGCTTTGAATAAGATTGCCAATGATATCCGGATGATGGCCTCTGGTCCTCGATCTGGTATTGGGGAAATTAGTATTCCAGCCAATGAGCCAGGAAGTTCCATCATGCCAGGAAAGGTTAATCCTACCCAATGTGAGGCAATGACCATGGTCTGTGCTCAAGTTATGGGAAATGATGTTGCTATTGGAGTGAGTGGATTGCAAGGACACTATGAATTAAATGTTTTTAAGCCAGTTATGGCAGCTAATATTCTTCAATCAGCTCAACTCATTGGAGATGCATGCGTGAGCTTCTCGGTTAATTGTGTTATGGGAATAGAACCAAATCACGAAACGATTAGTAAATTGGTAAATAATTCTCTAATGCTAGTTACAGCTCTTAATACAAAAATAGGTTATTACAAGTCTGCTGAGATTGCTAATAAAGCCTTCAAGGAGGGAACAACATTGAAGAGTGCTGCATTGTCATTAGGGTATTTAACTGAAGAAGAATTTGAGCAATGGGTTAAGCCTGAAGATATGATAGGTAAAATATGAATTCAATCTCTAGTAAGTCGCTTGTATTGAATTCGTTTTGGAATCAAATCGTCACCCAAACGATTTTTTTTATTTTCTTCATAATCGCTAAATGAACCCTCAAAAAAATAAACCTGTGAATCCCCCTCAAATGCAAGTATATGAGTACATATGCGATCTAAAAACCAACGGTCGTGAGAAATTATAACCGCGCATCCAGCAAAGTTTTCCAACCCCTCCTCTAGAGCCCTAAGAGTATTGACATCTAGATCATTAGTAGGTTCGTCAAGTAATAGCACATTTCCCTCCTCTTTAAGTGTCATTGCTAAATGAAGACGATTTCGCTCACCACCAGATAGAGTATTAACTTTTTTGTTTTGTTCATTTCCGCTAAAATTGAATCTACTTAAGTAAGCACGAGAATTTACCTGTCTTCCTCCCATTACAATTAAATCCAGTTCATCACTAAAATTCGACCAAATGGATTTTTCGGAATCAATATCACTATGAGATTGGTCAACATAAGCAACCTTCACGGTGTCTCCCAATAAAAAACTTCCACTATCTGGGGTTTCTTCACCTAAAATCATCCTAAATAAAGTTGTTTTTCCTGCTCCGTTTGGACCAATGACACCTACAATTCCGGCTTGAGGTAGGGTGAAATTTAAGTCTTCATACAATAACTTATCACCAAAAGTTTTTCTAATTCCCTTTGCTTCAATTACATTAGTCCCCAAACGTGGTCCATTAGGGACATATATCTCTAATTTTTCATCGACTACTTTTTGATCTTGACTAACTAAACGTTCGTAGTTATTCAATCGGGCTTTTTGTTTGGATTGTCTTCCTTTTGGTGCCATACGAACCCATTCTAGCTCTCTTTCTAAAGTTTTCTGGCGTTTTGAGGCTCGTTTATTTTCTTGAGACATTCGTTTCGCTTTTTGCTCTAACCAAGAGGAATAGTTTCCTTTCCAGGGGATACCCTCCCCTTTATCCAATTCTAATATCCAACCAGCAACATTATCCAAAAAGTAACGGTCATGTGTTACAGCAATTACAGTTCCTGAGTATTTAGCTAAATAGTGCTCTAGCCAATGGACAGACTCAGCATCTAAATGATTAGTAGGTTCATCGAGTAATAAAACATCTGGTTTTTGAAGTAACAATCTGCAGAGTGCAACTCTTCTTCGCTCTCCTCCAGACAGGTATTCTATCTTTTGGTCTCCTGGAGGAGTTCTTAATGCATCCATTGCCAATTCTAATTGACTATCCAAATCCCATGCATTAAGGGAATCTATTTGGTCCTGAAGCTTAGCTTGTTTATTCATTAAGTGATCCATCTTTTCAGGGTTTTCGTAAACTTCTGGTATTGCGAATTGATCATTGATTTTATTATATTCCT
>CABXUL010000021.1 GCA_902515395.1 uncultured Bacteroidota bacterium
TTTAACGCTTGGACCCCTGAGAATCCGAATACTACTTATCCAAAAGTTGGGTATCAAAAACATATAAATAGAAGGACAATGACTGACAACTTTTTAGAGGATGGAAGTTTCCTTAGATTAAACAATGTAACATTGGCTTATGAGGTTCCTGTTAATAAGTTATTTACAGGCGCGTCTGCATTTAAACCATCAAAACTAAGTGTTTATGTTACTGGTCAAAACTTGTTTACTTGGACCGACTATACTGGCTTCGATCCTGAGGTCACAAGCTTTATGTGGACAGGTCTTATTCAAGGTGTGGATTGGCATAGTCCTCCAAACGCTAAGAATATTTTGGTAGGAATTAACATGAACTTTTAATTTACGAAATCATGAAAAAATTTATAAAAAACAATATATCAAATTACTTCAAAGCCCTATTTTTCATTATGCTTTCAGGAATTTATCTTTCCTGTGATCTTGATGAATCACCAATTTTTCTTGATAGTAATATATACACTGACCCCAATACAGCTGCAGCTGCAAGGGACGGAGCTTATGAAGCCTTAACCAATTATAATGCCCAAGAAAGAAGATTTTTCGTAGTAAATGGGTTTTCCGGACTATTTGGTACCGGAAAAAATGGCAACAATGTAAACAATGTAAATAATGCTAATTTATATTCATTAAAGCCTACTCTAGATGCTGATTCAGCATTTCTATGGCAGGGACTCTATTCGGCAATTGCTAGGAGTAATGCAATAATTTCTTATGTAGCAATCAATGAAAATGATGCACTTGACCCCATTAATGATGTAGCTGGTCATGCATATTTTATTAGAGCATGGTCCTATTTTAATTTAGTTCGTTTATGGGGAGACATCCCCCTATGGTTAGAATTACCTTCATCTGATAACCTTAACAAAGCTAAATCTACTCAGGCTGAAGTTTACGCCCAAATTGTTTCGGATGCTAAAATGGCTCAAAGCCTTATGAATGGGGATGCTGGCAAGGGTTATCCTAAACAACATGCTGCTTCAATGTTATTGGCAAAATTGTATATGACTATGGCTACTAATGCAACTATTGCTGATCCATCGATTAGTAACTATTGGCAAGAGGCCTATAATGAAGCGAAAAAAGCTTACGGACAATACACTTTAGTAAGCGATTTTGGTAGTCTTTTTAATACTGATGGAGAAAATTCTACAGAATCAATTTTTGAGCTTCAAATTTCTGAAGCTGCAGCGAATTCTCAAATGGGAAGAAACTACACTCCTTTTAAATATAAAATGGGAATGCATTTTGGATGGTTCAGTGTTCTTGCAACTTTTTATGATTATCACGTAGCTACTTACCCTAATGATAATCGAATTGCTGGGACTTATTTATCTTCTTGGAATCGTGCAGATAATGGTGCCCCAGTTGAGGTTTGGCCTGTAAGACAAAATAGAAATAACTTCAGGAATGCACATCCGTACTTCTTTAAATTTGTTGAAAAAGACACTTCTCATAACCAACAATACAACAGTCAAAATATTCTTATATATCGTTATGCTGACTTACTTTTGATGTTAGCTGAAATATCAAACGAACTTCAAAATGGTGAGGAAATGACTTATCTTAATGAAGTACTTTCTAGGGCAGGAGTAACTCCTCGAGCTGAATATAGTCAAGGTCAAGCATCATTTAGAGACGCAATTATGGATGAGTACAAGTTTGAACTTTTAGGAGAGGGACAGGATGCCCATAATAACAGGAGAAGAGGCTTCCAATATTTCTTGGAGAATACAATTAAACCAAATAACGATAAAATTGGTACTGCTCATTATGTAGCTAATAGAGATCTTATTCTATCGGAAGATGAAGGTAAAGTTATGTTTTTACCTTTTCCAACGGATGAAATCAACACTAACGAATTAATTGATTAAAGTATTTAAAATGAAAAAATTATTTTTAATTCTTATTCTTTCTTTGCCTATAGTTGGCCTTGCACAAACCGCAAATAAATATCAAGTAGATAGAGCAAAACTATTTTCTGATTATGTTGCCAAAAATATGGAACTTACAGAAGAGGACACGTCTTTTATTCATCAAGTTTTTTTAGATCGCGTGGTAAACGCATCGAAAAAAATCAGAGGCAAAGGACTTTCACAAGATCAGAAAAGAGAAATTTATACTGAAGAATATGCAAACGCTAAAAATAAACTAACTGATCGGTTTGGTAAAAAAATGGCGAATAAGGTCATGAGTCTTAGTAACAAAGCAAGAAAAGAAGCTGATACTAAGTAGTCAGTTCTTTATTGTCAAATTATTTTAATGATTGATTATTTAAAACCCGCTAATAAAAAATATTAGCGGGTTTTTTAAGTCATTACAATAACATTAATTAACACAGATAATAACTCAAATAAATTGTTTCTAATTTCACTAAGGAAAATCTATAGAAAAACATTTGTTTTGTTTTCTTTATTAGTATTTACATTAAGTAAAGCTCAAAACAATACTTCCTATAATATTGTTTTTATCGCAGTTGATGATTTAAAACCAACTATTAGAAGCTATGGTGATGCGGTGGCTATAACCCCTAATCTTGATTTTTTGGCGCGCAAGTCAACCTTATTTTTAAATAATCATACACAACAGGCGATTTGTAGTCCATCTAGAATCAGTCTATTGACAGGAAAACGGCCAGATTATACGAAAGTTTACGATTTAAATACCAAAATGCGGGATAAGAAGCCTAATATTATCACGCTACCACAACATTTCAAAGCCATGGGATTTACAACTGCTGGAGTTGGAAAAATATTTGACCCTAGAGGAGTAGATAAAAAAAGTGATGCCCCTTCATGGAGTATTCCATTCGTTAAGCCTCACCAGCTATCTTACTCCAAATCCTATGGACCACCTATTCTTGGAGACTATCAAAATGAAAAAATCAAGGCTAACATTAATTCTATCATAAAAAAAGATGGCCTAAGTAGAAATGGCAATCTAGGCGAATCACTAAAAAATAAATACAAGCCACCCGTCTCATTTAGTGATAAACCCGATCAGGCATATGCTGATGGAATTATTGCAGCGAAAGCAGTTGATATGATTGATGATTTGACCAAAGACAGTAAATCTCCATTTTTCCTAGCTGTTGGTTTTAGAAAACCTCATCTTCCATTTTCCGCTCCAAAACAATATTGGGATCTTTATAAGAGGGAACGTATGCCATTGGCTGAGTATAGAGAAAGGGCAAAGAATACAGGGAAATTATCGTATCACAATTCCGGTGAAATGCGCTCATTTTCAGCACCTGATTGGGACTATAAATTAGATGAAAATAGACAATTACAACTAGATGATAATTTAGAAAGAGAATTAATCCACGGTTATTATGCATGTGTAACTTTTATTGATTTTCAAATAGGAAAAATCGTAAAGAAATTAAACGCCAAAGGATTAATGGACAACACCATTATCGTTATTTGGGGAGACCACGGTTATCATTTGGGTGATCACCGCTTATGGAATAAGCATTCCAATTTTGAGCAGGCTACTAGATCCCCTCTAATTATATATGCCCCCCAAGATCAAACACCTAGAAAGGTTTACTCTCCAACTGAATTTGTCGATATTTTTCCAACACTTTGTGAACTAGCCAATATTCCCTTGCGAAGTGGATTGGATGGCCAATCACTCTTGCCATTAATGGATGGCTCAGCTCAGTCCGTTAAAGAATATGCAGTTAGCCAATACCCAAGAAATCAAAATATGGGCTACAGCTTTAGATCATCAGATTACAGGTATACCCTTTGGATCAATAAATCAAAAATTGGAAAAGAAATTAGTGAAAAAGATATCATTCAAGAGGAATTATTTGATTATTCTAAAGATCCCTTGGAA
The DNA here is from genome assembly GCA_902515395.1 of uncultured Bacteroidota bacterium. GTDB lineage: Bacteria > Bacteroidota > Bacteroidia > Flavobacteriales > Flavobacteriaceae > UBA8316. The sequence goes on from CABXUL010000021.1 coordinate 3,877, forward strand.
ACAGAAAATTTGATACAAGTCGATGGATATGAAAGTATTTACAAGAAAATTAAAGCAGATGGATTGGCTTTTTTAAGCCCTCCAAAGAAAACCCTCATCAATAAACCCAAAAGTAAATTTGGAATTGGTATTCAAAAATTATTAGATCAAAATAATTACGATGACAATAATGTAGTCATTGGGGCAACTTTAAATCATAATCAGCTAAATACAAAAGTATCAGATCTATTCTTAGGAGAATTTACTTACTCAACCCCCGAGAATTGCGCAAAACAAGTTAGAGTTCATCCTTCCCCTGGAGTATGGGACTGGACCTTAATTGACGATTATCTGAATTTTGCAGATAAATACCAAATTAAATTGAGGATACACGGTCCGGTGAGCCCACAAGCTTCAAGATGGGCAAAAGCAGATAATAGAACCCCAAAAGAACTCGAAAAAAATATGACTGAATATTTTACAGCCCTGTGTAAAAAAATGAATCACGAGCCAAGTGTAAAGTGGATGGACGTGGTAAATGAGACGATAACAAGAGAAGGAAATTGGTTTAAAGAAAAACCGGGAATGGATGAGTGGGAAAACCCGTGGGTCCAAATTGGGAGAGATGAAAATGGTTATCCCTCTTATATAATTAAGGCTTTTGAAATCGCCAATCGATATGCGTCCAACATCAGTTTGGTTTTCAACCAGCATGGGGGAATGGAGCCCAAAATGTGGAGGCAAGTAAAGAAAACAATTCTTTACCTAAGATCAAAAGGACTGAGAATAAATGGTCTAGGTTGGCAAGCCCACCTTAGGAGTGATCAACCTTTAGCAAATAATAGTTCACAATTAAAATTTTTAGGCGACTTAATCGATTGGGCACATAAAAACGATTTGGATTTCCATGTAACTGAAATGGATTACCGCATTGAGGATAAAAATAATTCAAATGAAGCACTTCAGAGGCAGGCTAAAGCTTATTCAAATATATTAGGAGTCTTACTTTCAAAAAAAGATCAAGGTGTTGTTACTTTTAATACTTGGGGAATGGTAGATGGTAAACCAGGTCCTCATCATAATAAACACCGATTTATTTTTGATTCTAAATTAAACCCTAAACCTGCCTATTACGCTATAAAAAAAATGATTTTAAACTCAAAACTAAATTAAACTTGAGATAGATCTCAAGTTCAAAATTTTAAATATGAAATATAAATTCTTTAAATACATAATTTTTCTGTCACTATTTATTTTTACACAGGATATATCTTCACAGGAAAAAAAACCAAAAAATATCCTTTTTATTATTGTAGATGACTTAAGACCTGAGCTGCCTAATTATGGGAAAAAACATATTATAGCGCCAAATATTGAGGAACTATCAAAATCATCAGTACAATTTAACAATGCTTTTTGTAATATTCCTGTATGCGGTGCTTCGCGTGCAAGTTTACTTACAGGGGTTCGTCCAAATAAAACCCGTTTTGTAAATTATTTCTCAAGAATTGATGAGGAAATGCCTGATGCTTTAACACTTTCTGGATTACTTAAGGATAATGGATATACCACAATTAGTAATGGAAAAGTATCACATAATTCAGCTGACATGAAACACACCTGGTCAGAGGTTTGGGACCCTCCTCAAGAAGTAACTTGGAGAAATTATAAACTAGAGGAAAACATCGAAAACGAAAAATCGAAAAAAGAAGTGCCAGCTTATGAAGCGGCTGTGGTGGATGATGACGCCTATTTTGATGGCCAAATTGCAACAAAAACTATCTCTGATCTTGTAAAATTAAAAGATGATGGGAAACCGTTTCTGCTATTTAGTGGATTTGTAAAACCTCATCTTCCTTTTAATGCTCCCAAAAAATATTGGGATCTTTATGATCCAACTGAAATTAAATTTCCCATTAACAAAGATTTTCCATCTACGGCTCCTAAAAGAGCTCAGACATGGTATGAATTGACTGCATATAAAGACATTACCAAAAATGTTGATGTAGAGGAAAAGCTTGCGAAAAAACTAATTCATGCTTATTATGCTTGTGTCAGTTATATTGATGCTCAAATCGGTCGGGTTTTAACTGCTTTGGACGAATTGGGTCTTGCTGAGGATACAATAGTAATTTTAACAAGTGATCATGGTTTCAGCTTGTCAGAACATAACAGGTGGTCAAAGCATAGTCTCTTCAAGACAGAGTTACAGGTACCATTAATAATTAAAGTTCCAGGATTAACTAAATCTTCTCAATCTGATTCATTTGCAGAATTGATTGACCTATACCCTACTATTTGTGAACTCCTAAATATAAAAGGGCCCAAAAATCTTCAAGGAAACTCATTAGTAGAGAATTTAAATGACCCAAATAAAATAACTAAAACATTCGCTTTTTCTAGATATATTAATGGTGACTCTTATATGTCTGATAATTTTTTCTACTCTGAATGGAAATATAATATTGGAGATAAGATTTTAGATCGAATGATTTATGAAAATCATTTAGACCCTTTACAAATGAATAATTTATCACATCTTGAATCTTATAATGTATTAATGGATAGCCTTGGCAAAAAGATTGATAATCAAATTATAAATAATTTATATCCCTGAACGATTCCCATTTTTTAGTCATATAGCAATCCAAATTAGTATTTACTATATTTAGCATTGATAAAATTCCACTTGAATTTATGGAGTGAAGAGTTAGACCAAATGGATGAAATTTTAGATGGAATTCAAGTTACGCTTGACAACCTAAATGATATCATTCAGGAAATGGAAGACGATTATTACTTTATTTATTGGAGAATAAACTAATTATTAATAATATGTCTTGGTATCAATTCAGATTGAAAATAATCGAGTTCAGTGACATTGAGGGGACATTTAAGTTAAAGTAATTCTTATCAGGGGAATAGTGATTTTTTGAAATAAAATCTTCTCCCTCATTGTCAGAGGTAATAATATGTTGAATTGACTTCGAATCTGGAATTACGTCAATAGATAAATTCTGTTCAATACCCTGGTTAAATATTTGTAAAACTACTTTGTCCTCATTTGGAGATTTAAATGCAACTACAAACATATTTGCTTGACTTAAGTTAGCTGAAATTCTAATATATCCTGGCTTAATAAGATTTGCAAAGTGTTTTAAGGAATAATATCTTTTTGGTAAAATTATTTCCCCAGAAGGTGTCCAAGCAACAAGACTAGAATAGCCTCTTTCCTCTGCCTCACCATAAAAAAGATGCAACATATACGCTGTCAATCCGCCCTCATTAAACCCTCTAATAATCCACTTTATGTAATTAGCTGCGTCACTCATAGATTGATCTAAACTTCGATTGACTCCAGACTCTGTAACCCACACAGGCTTATCAGATGCCGCCTGTTTTAATAACCTCCAATTTGCATTATGATTCGGATCTGCATAAGTATGAGTAGCAACAATATCTACAGCATTTTTAACCTTATCATCAGCAAACATAGCATTGATATATGTTGTGGTAGACCTTTCTGAATTTTGATGTACCCTAAAACACTCCGGAGAAACAATTTTTATATCGCTCAAGCCTTCCTGATCAAGACGATCATCAAGATTCAAAATAATGCTAGACAATTCGGTTGGCGTAGTGTCCATAGACTCATAAGCAACTTCATAATCTGGCTCATTGGTAGGAGAAATTGCTGTCATATTGATGCCATATCTAGTTTTAAGTCCCTTTAGCGTTGCAATAAGAAATTCACTGTACTCCGACTCACCTCCATTTATTAGTGTTCCACCGCCATTGTGTTTTCCATTAGTTTTCAACCAACCAGGGGGACTATTACAGTTTCCAATTATATGGTCGAATCCATTTACACTTAAAAACATTGCATTATTTAAAGCCTCACCTACAAATCGAGTCCTATTTTTATTTGGATCGCTGTCAAAAGGAGTCCAATCCAACTTACTTTCGTCTAATTCTAGAGGATTCTCGTTATCGTTAACAGGTTCCAAATCATGATATATAAAAAAACGTATCATATTTACCTCTAATTCCTCAAAACAGTATTTTTCAACTTTCTCTCTCAAAGAGCTAGGAAGCTTATATAAATCTTCCGTCCTTCGCTTTATTCCAGCGCCAAAACCATCGACTTTTTGAAAGGTAATAGATTTATTTAATGTCAAATATTTTTCAAGTGGTCCATCTTCAGTTACTATTCCATTATCTTCAATTTGCTCATTAGTAGTTGAAGTGGAATCCTCAGCTGTAGTTCCTCCATTGCTAGAATCTTCGGTTGTATTTTGAATATTTGAGCTATTTTCAGTTGTCGATTCAGTTGTATTTGACAAAAATAGGTCTTCTTGAAACTCTTTTTCAGCCTTAGAACAACTAAAAAGAAATAATAAGAATAATTGATAATACATTTTTCTATTCATAGGGCTAAAAATAGCTAATATTTAATTTTTTTTTGAAATATAATATGCCAAAAACTATAACTTTTTAAATAAAATCAATTGGACTTATTTGAACTATTATGGTCAATTATAAGTAAGCTCAAATTAAATTCATTAAATCCATTTTTTATTGTTTATTAAATATTTTCAAAGAAAAAACCCCGCAAAACTTACGAGGTTAAAGTACCTTGGGTGGGAATCGAACCCACACTCCCGAAAGAACTGGATTTTGAATCCAGCGCGTCTACCAGTTCCGCCACCAAGGCAGCGACGCTAAAATTAATAATTTTAACGAAGTTTCATTCTAAATTATTGATGAATAAGCTTTAACGACTTGATTTTATTTATAAATTTGCAGTCCAAAAAAGTAGGAACCATTGAAAACCCCGGTAAAATTATTCAGCTGCAACCAGTCCTTTGAATTGGCTACTGCCATAGCTGATGAATATGGTTTGCCCCTTGGTCAGGTAAACTTTTCACGCTACAGCGATGGGGAATTTCAACCCTCTTTTGAAGAATCTGTTAGAGGTGCTAGAATTTTTATTGTGGGTTCAACACATCCTAGTTCAGAAAATCTGATGGAAATGCTTTTGATGCTCGACGCTGCGAAAAGAGCTTCAGCCAGACACATCACTGCGGTTATGCCATATTTTGGATGGGCTCGCCAAGACAGAAAAGATAAGCCTAGGGTCCCGATAGGTGCAAAACTTATTGCTAAACTTCTTGAATCAGCAGGTGCTACAAGGATTATTACCATGGACTTACACGCAGATCAAATTCAGGGTTTCTTTGAAAAACCTGTTGACCACCTATTTGCCTCGGCAATTTTTATACCTTATTTGCAACAACTTAATTTAGATAAATTAACTGTCGCCTCACCAGATATGGGTGGTTCAAAAAGAGCATACGCTTATTCTAAATTTTTAGAGTCTGACGTTGTCATTTGTTATAAGCAAAGAGCTAAAGCAAATGTGATTACGAATATGGAGCTCATTGGAGATGTGACCGGTAAAAATGTAGTTTTAGTTGATGATATGGTCGATACTGCTGGAACACTTACTCGTGCCGCTGATTTAATGATGGAAAGGGGAGCATTATCAGTTAGAGCAATATGTACACATGCATTACTATCTGCAGATGCTTATGAAAAAATTGAAAAATCTCGTTTAGAGGAACTAATAGTTTCCGATACTATCCCATCAAAGAAGAAAAGTAAAAAAATTAAAGTATTAAGTTGTGCAAAAATATTTGCAAAGACCATGCACAATGTTCACCACAACAAATCTATTAGTAACAACTATATAATATAAATTAATCAAAAATGAAATCTATTACAATAAAAGGATCTAAAAGAGAAAGCGTAGGCAAATTAGCTACTAAAGCACTACGTAATGCTGGTAAGGTTCCTTGCGTACTATATGGAGGAGAAAATCCAATCCATTTTTCCGCAAACGAACTTGATTTCAGTAAATTAGTTTACACGCCAAATGCCCACACTGTAGTAATTAATTTAGAAGGAGGGGAAAAAATTAATGCCATTTTACAAGATATCCAATATCATCCCGTTAGTGACAAGATTCTTCACGTTGATTTCTATCAGATTTTTGACGACAAACCTGTTACTATGGAAATTCCAGTGATTTTTGAAGGTTCCGCACCAGGAGTATTAATTAGCGGTGGTGTCTTATCTATTAATAAACGAAAGCTCAAGGTAAGAGCAGTGCCTTCTAACCTACCAGACTTTATAAAGGCCGATATTTCTGAACTTGAATTGGGGAATAAGCTTATAATTGAAGAGCTTAAAACTAGTGATTATATTATTTTACATCCTGACAACACTGTTGTATGTAAAGTGAGAACCTCAAGAGCTTCAATTGAAGTTGAGGAAGTAGAGGATGAAACAACTGAAGATTCTGAGGAAGGAGAAGTAGAAGAAACTAAAAGTGGTACTCCCGCAGAATAATTTCTATAATATTTGATCTTAAATTACTGCATCTCCTAGATGAGATGCTTTTTTTATTTTTACAAGATGATCCTCCGTTGGCTTAAAGGAAAATCAAAATCGATTGACATGAGAAAATTCTTAATCGTTGGTTTAGGAAATATTGGTGCTGATTATAAAAATACGCGTCATAATATTGGATTTGAAGTGATTGATTACATTGCTGAAAAGTATAAAGCTGATATGGAAGAATCTAAGCTTTGCAAAAAAGGTGTATTACGTTTTAAAGGGAAAAAAATTATTCTTATAAAACCGTCTACCCTAATGAATCGAAGTGGGAAAGCAGTTCGATACTGGGCTTTAAAAGAAAAGATAGCCATTGAAAATATTTTAGTAGTAACTGATGATCTCCATCTTCCCCTAGCTAAACTTAGGCTTAAGGGAAAAGGAAGTGATGGAGGTCATAACGGACTAAAAGACATCGAAGCCCATCTTAATACGCCTAACTACTCAAGACTTAGATTCGGAATTAAGAATGATGATAAAAGTTTTAACCAAATTGATTTTGTACTAGGAAAATTTAGCTCTGAAGAAAAAAACCAGGTAATTAGAGGTATAATAAAATGCGAGGAGATTGCCTTCTCATTCATCCAAACAGGACTTGAAAAAGCGATGAACATATATAATGGTAAAACCTCTTAAAAAGAAGTTTTAAAACCGTTAACAGTCGAACTTGAAACATTACCCTCTGAATCTCTTGTTATAACTTTCCAATAATAGAATTGATTGGGATTAAGCGATAACTCAATCGAGTTTAATGATATTCTTTCTGCCAAAAGAGTTAACTCAACAGGATCAGTACCTAAATAGAAGTCATATTCAATTATGTCTTCATCAAGGTCAGTTGATTCCCATATAAAAATATATTTTCCATTATTCAAACTTATTTGTTCATTAGATTTTGGATTTAATAAATTAGCAGGAAATGGAAAATGACTTGACTTTTGAGGACCCTCTAGATAAAAAGTCCAAATTCTGCTTTTTGAAAAGGTTTGATCTGCATTGTACATCGAGATTACCCACCACGAATACTGTTTACCACGGTCTAAAACCACAGGGTTAAATGTCCGAAACGTATTTAATTGAATGTCTGAATTTGTTTGAATATCTCTTATTACTAATTCATATTCATCTGCATTTAATGCAGCTTGCCAGCTAAAGTTTACTTGACTTTTTTGAGATGTAATAATTGTCTCTGAGGTACAACTATTGTTATTTTCAGGTCCAATTAAAAGGGGTGGATCTGGGGTTATGATTACTTCTTTTTCACAGGCAATGGCTAAAAAAAGAGTAAATATCAAAAATAAATTCTCTAATTTCATCTCTTTAGTAATTTGATATTCTCAATTTTATCTCCACAAATAACATTGATGAGATAAACCCCTTTGGGATAATAATCTAAAGGAATAGTAAAGGTTCGATTACTAGGTAGATGTTGCTCATTAAATTGCTCTATTAAATCCCCATCAATGCTGAAAATAGAGATTATAAAGTCATTGGCTTGTCCTCCTAATAAGACGTTAACAGAATTAAAAGCTGGATTTGGATAAATAGTTGATACTTCTGATAGATAAATATTCTCTTCTACTTTTCCTTGACATTCTTGGCTAGTTGTAATCTCTAATCTATTTAATCCCTCTTTTAAATAAAGTTGGTGTCTTCCTGAATTTAATTTATAACGGCTATTATTAAGTAATATTTCATAGTTTGTAGCTCCTGAAAGATCAACTGTAAGGGATTTATTTTCATAATTTAACTCCGTTAAAACGTTAAGCGGATCTGGACTTTCAAGTAAGGTATTGAAGCAACTTTCAAAATTGATCTCCTCATCAGAGGTTATACAAATTGAATAATTACCGGGAGAAAGATTTTTTATTGTAGCATCATATAAGTGATTAAATATCTTTTGGGAAAAATACCCATTGGGGCCCTCAATATCTGCTTTGTAGCTAAAATGAGCCTTACCATTTATACTTATTATTCCATTATTCTTCAATGCACAAGTTGGATTTGATTTTGTTAGTAAAAAATTATTAGGAGTATTCAAGTCACATAAGTCTCCTAATCCATCTCTATCAATATCAGATTGATCATTATTAGCTATTGATGGGCAATTATCCTTAAAATCTGCTATTGAATCATTATCACTATCTAGAATAATTTCTCCACTGTAGCATATTAGCAATTCAGCGTCAGTTAAATTTCCTGATGTTCCCTCAAAATTATCCTCTATTTGAATAATCCATTCCCCCATCATTTCATTACCATAAAGATCCGATAAGTCCTCAATTGGACTAAATGAACCTGTAAATGGGGGCAGGCCAAATACAATTGGATTTGAGGACTCTTGATCAAAAACTGTATTTATATAATTCCCCAAATTTTCTCCTAAATTCTGAGATAATTTAATTTTGTTTTGGTTAGGTGCAATTAGATAGATTGAAATATCCTCAATGTAGGCATGTTTAATAGATATCTTCACGTTGATATCTTCAATTAAAGCTTGATCAAAAACATTTACAGTGACATTTGTTACTCCAGGAAAAGCCCCTTCACTATCACTAATTTGACGAGGCAGACTTGAGGTATAATAATTTTTACAATTAACCAAAGTTGTATTAAAAACTCTAGTTTCAGAAAAGGCACCAATACCACAAATATTTAATGGTTTAACCCGCCAAAAATATTCCTCTGCGAAATCTAAATTCTTAAGAAAATATGAGTTCATAATAGTAGAGGTAGAAACAATAATATTTGAAAAATTTACATCTTTCGCTACCTCTAAGATATAAGAAGTAGCAATAGTATCAACCTCCCAAGTCAACGTAACATTTCTACTAATACCCTCTTCATCCATAATTGGGCTTAAAAGTTCAATATTGGAAAAATTATCGTTTAAAGCCTTTAGTTCTAGCTCAACTGTTTTTGAAATTGTGCTGCCTAGAGCAAAAATCTCTAGTGTTAAATCCTGATTAGATAAATTTTCAAGTCCTGAGAGCCTCAAGGTTCCCGAACTCGAGCCTTGTGTTAATTTTGGTGATGAAAAAATAGCTTCTAATCCTTCAGGTAAGTTGCTTATTTTGAGATTTACTTCTTCATTAAATCCAAGGTAAGTTTCATAGTAATAATTAAAAATAATTTCTGATTCCTCGCAAATCTCTTGATTATATTTATCAAATAAAAAAGTAAATGGCGACTGTTGAATTTCTATATTTTGACTGTTTACAGCGAAATAAATAGAATTATCAGGAACAATTTTAATTCTCACTTGATCTGAATTGATATCTGCTGGCACAGTTATTTCTTCATTACCGTCGTTTGGTGTATTGGCAACTAGAATTTCATTAAAAGTCTGTCCTAAGTCTTTAGATATAAAAATTGAAACGTTTTTGGTGTTAATAGGGCTCTGATCTGTATTTGAAACATCCCAAGAAACGATTTGCCTAGAGCCCCCTTCCCAAAAAATTCCTTCTTCAGCCTGGGATAAAATTTTAAATGGACCGGCTTTAGATGTCACTTTTAATATTCGAGCATCAGAAGTAGTTTTACCTTTTCCATTTGCCAAAGCAGGAAAATAATCTCTAACAGTTACACCCCATGTTAGGGTTCTTTCAATATTTGAAACTGTTTCCCAATTACTTCCAATTGTAGGATTCGTTTCTGTCAGTTTTCCATCCAAAACTGACTCCATCCTTGGAATCGTCCTTATAGCGCTTTCAGTTGGTGGTAGCGAACGAGCCTGACTACCCAAATGAAAATTAGGTCCAAAATTATTAGTTCCTACTTCCCCACTATCCAATTGCTCCCAACAGTAATACAATTTTAGATTATCTGGATCGCTAGCAGTTGCCTTCAATTCATATGCGGTACCTATTGGGATAGTATAATCTATACCAGCATTTACGTTAGGGGGTTCATTTTCATTTAATGTTGTGGTATAGCAAGTTTGTTTTTGAATATAATCATTTATATTTTTTAGACTATGATAATGAAAATAAGGATCACTATGCCTTTGTACATTGTCGGATCCAGTAATTCCAGCATAACCCATTATAGTTGAACCACTGCCAGGCTCTGAGCTTACTCCCTCAAATTCATTTTCATAACCAAAAGTGTGAAATGCTCCAAATTGGTGAGCCATTTCGTGGGCTACATAATCGATATCAAAATGATCGCTCAAAAAAGGATCATTAAATGATCCCTCAAAGGGATGATAACTATAAGCTGACCCTTTTTTATTATCTATGCAGACGTTACCTACTGAACCAGCATTCCCTCCACCGCTAGCTGTAGAATATGCAAATAAGTGTCCAATATCATAGTTCTGAGAGCCAAATACCTCATCAAGGGTTTCCTGAACCTCAGAACCAAAATCATCAGTGTAGGGGTCATTATCAGGGTCGTCATAAATTAAATCCAGACCATTTACCAACTCCAAGTGAATTCCTAATTCATTTTCAAAAATCTCATTAACTCGATTTATTGTACTAACTACTGCAGCAAAAGCATCTTCTTTATTACTGCCATTACTTGGATCATCATCTCCCCAAAAAGAAGTGTACCCTCCAGAAGTAGAGATGGCTAACCTGAATATTTTGAGATTGCTATCGGAGGTTCTGAGACTACTTCCCCGTCGTTTTAATTTTTCTTCTATAGTCCAATTTTGGTCCAATGGAGTAGTACATTCAAAACTACCGATCGTATTATTCTGTGATCGTAAATAAGACAAGTAGTTTCTATTATTATCAATCGGTTGAATAAATCTATTTTTACCGTCTGGAAAACGCATCCAAGCATTGATTCCTTGGGGTGTATATGAAATTCTTACTGATACATCTGGTCGACTTTTACTCCTTCCCACATAAGTTTTAATCCTAGGGAATTGTATGGCTAGTTCAGGAGATAAAACAGTAACAGGGGTTAATGAAAATGTTTCTTCAATCCCCTTTTCATTTGGAAGCTCAATCGATATATTGTTTTCCTGAGCCTCGGAGGTAGAAATATTTTTAGTTATTAATAAAGCTTTTAATTTATCATTATCCAATGATAAGTAATGCCAATCTTCCCTTTCTTGAAATGTTTGAGGTAAGAGGATTTCTTTATCAGCTTTAGACCAATAATTTTGGGCTTGGATCTCGTTAAAGAAAAATAAAATAATGAACAGAAAGAGTAATATTACTCGTCGAATGACCAATGCAATTATTTTTCCTTTAAATTAAAAAAAAAAGACCACAAAACTTAAAGCAATTATAATGTACTTTTGAAGTAGTACTAAATTTTAGATGCAAGTATTTGAAAACATATTGGAATACAAACCCTCAAAGGAATCAATTGTAACAATTGGAACATTCGACGGAGTTCATATCGGACATAGGAAAATTATCACTGATATGGTAGCAAAGGGGAAAAAAGAAAATTTACTAACGATATTACTTACTTTTTTTCCCCATCCCCGTATGGTCCTGCAAAAGGACTCTAATATTAAGATGATCGATACTATAAACGAAAAGAAAAATATTTTCAAAAAATTAGGAGTTGAAGTTTTGATTATTCAGCCTTTCACAAAGGATTTTTCTAGAATGTCAGCTATAAAATTTACACGAGATATCTTAGTAAACGGTCTAAAAGTATCAAAATTGATGATTGGTTATGATCACCGTTTTGGCCGAAATAGGGAGGCCACGGTTCAAACCCTAAAAGGTTTCGGTTTAGATTATAATTTTAAGGTTGATGAAATTCCTGCCCAAGATATTGAATCGATTTCGGTAAGTTCAACCAAAGTTCGCAATGCTATAAGAAGTGGAGACTTTAAATTAGTTAATAAATTCCTCGACCGACCATTTAATTTATCTGGAAAAATAATAAAAGGGGATGAATTGGGAAGAAAAATTGGCTACCCTACAGCTAACTTAAAAATATTTGAAAAGTATAAGCTCAAACCTCAAAATGGAGTCTATCTTATAAGAACAAAGATAAAAAAACAAACCTATTTTGGAATGATGAATATTGGGATTAGACCAACGATATCAGCAAAAAATAATCAGATAGAAACACATTTATTTAATTTTAATGGAAACCTTTATGACCACGAAATGACTCTTGAAATATTAGAGAAAATTAGAGTAGAAAAAAAGTTTGAATCTATCGAAAAGCTTAAGATCCAATTAGATATTGATAAGAGACATTGTAAAAAATTGATTCCAGAATACCTCTAGTTTAATCAGAAATCCAATGCTTTCACATACCTTTGTAATGAAAAATTAAATTACATGTTATCGCTTGTTTATCTTAGAGAAAACCCGACCAAAGCTAAAGAGGGTTTAGCCAAGAGAAATTTTTCCCACCCCGAACTTATTGATCAACTCCTTGAAATTGATCAAAATCGTCGCGCCCACCAAGCTCAATTAGATGAGGTTCTTTCAAAAAGTAATCAACTGTCAAATGAAATAGGCATATTATTTAAATCAGGTAAAAAAGTTGAAGCGAATAACTTAAAAGTAGAGACTTCAAATTTGAAAATAGTCACAAAAGACTTGCAAGAACAGATACAAAAGATAGAAGCAGACTTAATGTCGTTGAGAACTCAAATCCCAAATATTCCTGAGGATATTGTACCCTCAGGAAATAACGATGACAATAATGAAGAAGTTTTTCGTGCAGGCTTAACACCAGAGTTTCCTTACAGGGCATTACCACATTGGGAGTTAACTACAAAATACGATCTAATTGATTTTGATCTTGGGAGTAAAATTACTGGTGCCGGTTTCCCTGTTTATAAAGGAAAAGGAGCTAAACTTCAAAGAGCGCTGATTCAATATTTTCTCGATAAAAATATTGGTGCTGGTTACAAAGAATATCAAGTTCCATACCTAGTTAATGAATTATCAGGGTTTGGAACGGGTCAACTTCCAGATAAAGAAGGGCAGATGTATCACATTAAAGAAGATAACTTGTATCTAATTCCAACCGCGGAAGTTCCATTAACTAATATATATAGAAATAAATTACTTAGTGATAAAGAGCTTCCAATCTGTATGACTGGATACACTCCTTGCTTTAGAAGAGAGGCTGGTAGCTATGGAGCAAATGTTAGAGGACTCAATAGACTACATCAATTTGATAAAGTCGAAATCGTCAGAATTGAAAAACCTGATAATTCCAGAGACGCTCTTGATGGAATGGTAGATCATATAAAAAATATTTTGGCTGAATTAGAATTGCCCTACAGGATATTAAAGTTGTGTGGCGGAGATTTAGGCTTCACCTCAGCATTAACCTTTGATTTTGAGATTTATTCAGCAGCTCAAGAGCGATGGTTGGAGGTGAGTTCTGTATCCACATTTAATAGTTTTCAAGCAGAACGGCTTAAAATCAGATATAAAGATAGTGAAGGGAAAAAAGCTTTAGTTCATACTTTAAATGGAAGTTCACTTGCCATCCCTAGAGTAGTTGCTGGACTACTAGAGAATTTTCAAGTTAAGGGTGGGATAAAAATACCCAAAGCTTTAAGAGATTATACTGGGTTTGAAATGATTGACTAAAAATGATATTCATAAATGTAAAGTTTTATTCAAATCTTTCATTATTCCCTTATGATCTGATTAGGTAAATGGTTACTATATTTAGTCTACAACTTTAAATCATAATTGAAAAGTATGAAAGCTGTAACTCCAAAAAAAAAGTTAGGACAACACTTTTTGAATGATTTAAACATAGCAAAAAAAATCACTGATCAGCCGTTTACTTATCATGGAAAAAATGTTTTAGAAATCGGTCCCGGAATGGGAGTATTAACAAACTTTTTAATCAAAAAAAATATCGATTTAAAACTTGTAGAAATTGATAATGAGGCTGTACGTTTCTTAATCAAAAAATTTCCAACATTGAAAAATAAAATTATCTCTGGAAATTTTATTAAAATGGAATTGAAAACTTTTTTTGGAGAGGAAAACTTTTCAATTATTGGAAATTTCCCTTACAATATTTCAAGTCAAATATTATTTAAGACACTTGAAAATAGAAATCGAATTCCTTTTTTTTGCGGAATGTTCCAAAAAGAAGTGGCCAAAAGAATCTGTGAAAGACCAGGAAGTAAAGCCTATGGCATTCTTTCAGTACTTTGTCAAATCTTTTATAATACTGAATACCTTTTCAGTGTAGCTCCATTAGTCTTCTCACCTCCTCCAAAAGTAGATTCTGGGGTTATTGCTCTAACTAGAAAATCGAATTTATCTAACGATTTCAATGAAAGACTGCTCTTTAAAGTCGTAAAACTAAGTTTTCAACAGCGCAGAAAAACCCTAAGAAATAGTCTTAAAAGCCTAGGCATTCCAAAAAATGTTTTAGAAGATAGTATCTTTGACCTGCGACCGGAAAAATTATCTGGAGACGAATTTATTGCGCTGACAAAAAAAGTGGAAAATGCCAAAGTTTGAAATCAGTAAATCTGGGATAGATATCATCAAGGAGCTCATAAATAAAGGCTCTGATGTGCGGCTACGCAAAAGATTAAAGGATTTGCATTACGCAGATATTGCTGAAGTCATTTACGAACTTTCAACTGAACAAGCGACTTATCTGGTCAAACTTCTCGATAGTGAAAAGACAGCTGATGCCCTTGCAGAAGTGGATGAAGACATAAGAGAGAGAATACTAGAAAAACTTTCTGCTAAAGAGATTGCAGAGGAAATCGAAGAACTCGATACAGATGATGCTGCTGACCTTATTTCAGAATTGCCCGAAGATAGGCAGGAAATTGTCATGTCTCAAATTACAGATTCTGACCATGTTGAAGATATTCGTGAGCTGCTTACCTATAACGAAAATACTGCAGGAGGTTTGATGGCAAAGGAATTGGTAAAAGTAGAAGAGAATCTCAGTGTTTTAAAATGTCTCAACGCAATGCGTGCTCAAGCAGAAGAAGTTACACGAGTTCATTCCATTTATGTAGTAGATGAGCACAATATCCTTAAAGGAAGACTCTCTTTAAAAGACTTGATAACGGCAAATTCTAGGGCAATTGTTAAAGATATTTATATCCCCCAAGTCGATGCTGTAACAATCGATCAACCAGGGGAAGAAGTTGCTGATATTATGTCGAAATACGATTTGGAAGCCATCCCTGTTGTGGATAATAAAAAACAATTAATGGGAAGAATTACGATTGATGATATAGTTGACCTCATTAAAGAAGAAGCAGAAAAAGATTACCAGCTGGCGGCTGGAATATCGAATGATGTTGAAGCTAATGATGGTATTTTTGAGCTTACAAAAGCTCGATTACCTTGGCTATTTCTAGGATTACTTGGTGGTTTAGGAGGTGTTTTTATTCTTCAAGACTTTGAAAAAATAATGGAATTACCTGAATTACGGAGTTTATTTTTTTACACTCCACTAATCGCAGCAATGGCTGGAAATGTTGGTGTTCAATCCTCAGCGATCATAGTTCAGGGACTGGCCAATAACCTAGTGAAAGGTTCGTTGCTCCCCCTACTGTTTAAAGAAATAGGCTTGAGTCTTATTAATGGACTAGTGCTGGCATTAATTCTTATTTTATTTGGTTTCATTATTAATCAAGACCTTATCATAAGCCTTACCATTGCGGGCTCCATGATGGGGGTAATTATCATCGCTGCATTGGTGGGTACTTTTGTGCCAATTATATTAAACAAACAAGGGATTGATCCTGCTATTGCTACAGGCCCCTTTATCACTACTGCTAATGATATTTTCGGGATTTTCTTGTTTTTTTACATGGCTAAAATCTTTTTGGGATTTTAATCTATGAAAATGAAAGTTTTACACATTGAAGAAAATCATCCCTCCCTGATTGAAGGACTCGATCTTTTGGGCCTTCAAAATGATTTGGCTATAGATGACAGCTTACCTGAAGTACTCGCTAAAATTGGTGCATACGATGGCCTTATTCTGCGAAGTAAATTCAAAATAGATAAAGCATTTCTTTTACATGCTAGAAATTTAAAATTTATTGGTCGTGTTGGTGCAGGGATTGAAAATATTGATGTTCAAGCTATTAAAAATAAAAATATTTACTTGATTAATGCACCCGAGGGTAATCGAAATGCTGTGGGCGAACATTGTGTAGGAATGTTACTTAGTTTGATGAACAATCTAAAAGCAGGTCATGATTCTATTAAAGGGGGTCAATGGGACAGGGATGGGCATCGAGGTTGGGAACTCAGTGGGAGAACGATTGGGCTTATTGGTTATGGAAATACTGGAAAAAGTTTTGCCCAAAGAATTTCTGGTTTTGATGTATCAACGCTTTGCTATGATATTTTAGATAATGTTGGAGATGAAAATGCACAACAGGTAAGTATGGAAGAACTTATGACTAAAAGTGAGGTTATTAGTATTCATACACCTCACACAGCTATTACAAGGGGCATTATTGATTATAATTTTATTGAAGAAATGAGCCGTCCTTTTTGGCTTTTAAATACTGCGAGAGGTTCAGCTGTGGTTACAGAGGATCTGGTTACTGGATTGAAATCTGGAAAAATTATGGGTGCAGGGTTGGATGTTTTGGAGTATGAGACCAGATCTTTTTCTTCTATTTTTAGTGATGACAAACTTCCCTCAGCTTTGGAATATTTGATGCATGCCAAAAATGTAATCCTCAGCCCACATGTAGGAGGCTGGACTCGTGAAAGCCACATCAAACTAGCAACTACCATCGTGGAAAAGATTAAAAAAATATTTTTTTAATCCATCACCACAAATTGGGCAGTGTCAGTTGTTCTTTGTTCTAAAACAATTTTACCCACCTTATTTTTGATAAAGTTGATAGCGGGCTTGTCAAAATGACGAATGGTGTAAAGGGCAACTTGGTCAGTAACTTTTACATTGAACTTTACATTTAGTGCATTAACCAAGGGTCCTAATTTGCTATATTTATTGAATATACAAATGGAAAAACTGATAGCGGAGTTTTGGATCATATCTACCCTCATCTTGTATTGGTGCAATAAAGCAAAAATCTCGCTGATATTCTCTTCTATGATAAAGGAAAAATCTTTGGAGGACAACTTAAGTAAAGTTTGATTTTTTTTGACAATATAGCAAGGAACATATGGTTCCAGGATCTTTCCTTTTGAAACTGCTGTACCCGGGTCCTTTGGGTTTTCAAAAGATTTAACGTACAATGGAATTTCTTTACCTTGAAGTGGCTGAAGGGTTTTGGGGTGAATGACAGAAGCACCATAGAAAGCCAGTTCAATTGCTTCGCAATAGGAAATTTGATTAAGTAATACAGTATCTTCAAATTCTCGGGGATCTCCATTTAAAACCCCTGGAACGTCTTTCCAGATGGTTACAGAATCTGCCACTAGGGCATATGCAAAAATCGCTGCACTATAATCAGAGCCTTCGCGGCCAAGGGTGGTAGTCATTCCATTGGGCGCACTGCCGATGAATCCCTGAGAAATCAGTGTGCTTTTTCCCTTGACCATTATTAAAATTTCAGTTTTGGTCTTTTCCCAGTCCAAATTTGCATCTCGGTAGTAATTGTCAGTTTTGATACATTTTCTTGCATCCAACCACGTGTTTTCTATATCCTCATGTCTCAGATAATAACTAATGATTGTGGAGGAGACCAACTCTCCTATACTTACTACTTGATCATAAACCAGACTGTAATTATGGACAGCGTTACCAGATAAAAAGCTTAAAACCTTATCAAAAAGAGCATCTATTTTTTCAATGACCAGCGCTTTGTCCTCAGTGAAAAGATCTTCAACAATTTTATGGTGATTGGAACGAACTACTTCGAATTTTTTAGGATAATGCTCTTTATTCTCAAAATAGCTGTGAACGACCTTTTCTAATGCATTAGTCGTTTTCCCCATAGCAGAAACGACAATAAAAGTGTCTTTAAAACCAGTATATTTTAGAACGCTTAAAATATTTCTGACCCCATCAGCATCTTTGACAGAAGCCCCTCCAAATTTAAATATTTTCATTTATTTAATTTATTTTTGCTACATAGTTTTGTATACTTTTTTTATCCATTTGAACGGTTCTCCAATCACTCAAAACTTTGGCTCCACTTTCTTGATATAAAGTAATCGCTGGAAGGTTCCAGTCTAGGACTGCCCATTCTACTCTCTCCACCCCGGCTTTTTCCGCATATTCTAGGAAAGCAGAGTAAAGCATGGATCCGATTCCTTTCCCTTTCATTTCTTCGGTCACGATAAGGTCTTCCAAGTGTAAAGTAGGACCTTTCCATGTAGAGTATCTGGAGTAAAAAAGGGCAATTCCAACAACCTTTTCATTGAGTTCGGCAACAAAACACTCAAACAAAGGCTTTTTCCCAAAACCGTGTTCTTTAAAAGTACTTTCATTTATGATTACGGCATCAGGCTCTCTTTCATAAACAGCTAATTCTTGAATCAATGAAAATATTGCCTTAGTATCTGATTTTTCTGCTTTTCTAATGATCGTTTTCATAAGATTGTTGACAAATTTAAGGTTAGCCTTATATCCCTTTACAATTTGTTATATTTTATAACATTTTTGAGCTTGATTGTAGAAATGTAAACATTTCAATCTACCCAAGAAATTAAGTGATCAAAGAAAAGCTTTGGTTGTTCTGCATGAAGCCAGTGGCCTGCACCTTTGATTTCGATTATTTCTGTTTTAAGAAAACAACTTGTTATCATGTAATTATCAATACTTTTATCAACATAATTTGAGTTGGATCCAATCATAAATAAGGTGGGTTTATCGAAAACTTTATCCCTATTGACTGCTTGTCCAACGGCTTCCCCACAATTTTTTAGAACTTCTATATTTATCCTCAGACCCAATTTCCCATTCTTAAGCCAGTGAAGATTTTTCAATAAAAACTGTCGAATTCCAAGATCACTGATGTAATTAGATAATTGCTCATCTGCCTCTTTTCTTGATCTAATAACTTGAAAATCAAGACTCACTAAACCTGCTAAAATATTCTGGTGGTGTGGTGCATAATATTTAGGTGAAATATCTACAACAATTAGTTTTTCTACGAGTTTAGAATATGTTAGGGCAAAATTCATAGCTGTTTTCCCACCCATAGAATGTCCTAAGATAATTGCAGAGGCTATTTGGTGATGATCCATGTAATACTTAAGATCTTCAACCATAAACTTGTAGCTAAAATCTACACTCCAAAAACTCCTTCCATGGTTTCTCTGGTCTATTAAATGAACACAATAACCATTTTCAGCTAGGTTTTTAGCATGGGTCTTCCAGTTGTCTCCCATCCCCAAAAAACCGTGAAGGATAAGTAAGTTTTTTTCTCCTTCCCCTATAATATTACTATTCAATAGCTCCATTATGAGAGTCGTTGAACGTACATGGGAATGACATTCTCAAAGCCCAAATATAGTGACTCGCTAATAAGCGCATGACCAATAGAAACCTCCAATAGTTGGGGAATGTTTTTGGCGAAGAAAGCCGTATTTTCTAAATTTAAATCGTGTCCAGCATTGATTCCAATATCTAGCTTGTTGGCCACTTTAGCGGCTTTTACATATGGTGCAATTGCTTTCTCAGGATTTTGTGGGTAGTTGATTGCATAGGCTTCGGTATAAAGTTCAATTCTGTCTGTTCCAGTTACTTTTGCACCCTCGATCATTTTTTCATCTGGATCAATAAAAATCGAAGTTCTAATCCCATTGCCTTTGAATTCATTGATGACTTCTTTTAAAAAATCTCGATGTTTTATGGTGTCCCATCCTGTATTTGAGGTAAGGGCATTTTCTTCATCAGGCACAAGAGTGACCTGATCGGGTTTTATGCGATTTACCAAATCAACAAACTTGGTAATGGGATTTCCTTCAATGTTGAATTCGGTAGTCAAAACTTTGGATAATTCCAAGGCATCATCGTATTTGATATGACGTTGATCTGGTCTTGGATGAATTGTAATTCCCTGGGCTCCATAATCTTGTAGGTCAGCAGCAACTGTGAGTAGATTGGGTACATTTCCTCCCCTTGAATTCCTTAAAGTAGCAATTTTATTGATGTTAACGCTTAGCTTAGTCATATAATCACTTTTAATTCAAAATTAATAACTTCTTCTCGCATCTTCTAAATTTTGCAAATCAAAAGCCAAGCCAAATAAAGTTTCGTAATTTTACGAAGAAATTAATCTTGATGAAAATAGCCATATTTTGTGCGTTTGATACTCCCGAGACTATTGAGTATGCTCTAGCTACTGTTTCATATTTAGAAAAAAAAGGTCATAAGCTAGATTTAGATAGTCGATTAATTGAATACATTTCCAAGCCAATTAATCACACTCAATTTGAGGCTTCAGGCACAATCAACTTAGATATTGATTTTTTATTTTCAATTGGGGGCGATGGAACATTACTTCGCTCAATTCCATTTGTTAAAGATTCTAAAATCCCAATTTTAGGAATAAACACAGGAAGATTAGGGTTTTTGACAAGTTTACAAAAAGAAACACTGAATGAAGCTTTAGATGAATTCTTTGATGAAAAATTTAAACTGGTTGAGCGAAGTTTACTTTCAGTAGCACTTTCCGATGCTGATCATGCTCTTAACAATTCATTTTCTTTTGCTTTAAATGAAATTAGTATTAATAGAATGAATACTACCTCAATGTTAAGTATTCAGACTAAAATCAATGAGAAATATCTTACAACTTATTGGGCTGACGGACTAATAATTGCGACATCTACAGGTTCGACAGGCTACTCGTTAAGTAGTAATGGTCCAATTTTAACTCCTGAAACCAAGGGAATTATACTTAATCCAATTGCCCCTCATAATCTGAATATAAGACCACTGGTTGTCCCAGATGAAGTTGCAATTAAGATTAGTGTTGACGGAAGAGGAGATGGGCATTTAATGTCATTAGACTCCAGATTGTTTACAGTAGAAAATGGTTCTTCAATAACGATCAAGAAAGCGGCTTTTCCTGTCTTTACAGTTGAGCTTAATGGAGACAATTATTTTAAAACACTTCGCAACAAGCTTTTTTGGGGCCAAGACACCCGCAATAGACAATAAATTTAGCTTTTCTTAGTTTAAGATTACAACTTGTGGTTCTAACTAAAATCTTTGGCTAGGTTAGCTACCTATGCTGTTAAATGAAAAAAAATTGGTTGCTTGTTGTTGTTGTTTTTGCACAATACATTGTTCATTCTCAATACCATGAAATTGGACTATTTATAGGAGGGGCCAATTATGTGGGTGATATAGGCTCTTCAAATTATGTATATCCTGAAAACCCTGCTTTAGGTATAATTTACAAGTGGAATCGAACTACGCGTTATTCTTTGCGTGCAAATTTCATGTATACCTCCATAGGTAAAAGTGATTATAACCCTAATGATTTTGCTAGATTTATGAGACAGTATCGGTTTGAAAATTCAATTTTAGAGTTTTCTGCAGGTACCGAAATAAATTTTTTTGATTTTAATTTACATGGATCAGATAAACTATTTACACCATATTTATTTTTAGGAGTTGGATATATTAAATATGATTTATTTTATCATGATCCAAAAACATTTGAAAATATCGAATATGCGAATGGCAGTAACATCTCTCTTCCCGTTATAATTGGACTTAAAGCTAACGTCTCTCCAGTAGTTATACTTGGAATAGAAATTGGAGCGAGATATACCTTTTCAGATAATATAGACGGAAGTCATCCAAAATCTGATTCTGGAGTGCCTAATGGAAATGAATTTGGAAACATAAATAATAATGACTGGTATGTTTTTACAGGTTTAACAATTTCATTTACCTTTGGCGATCTGCCTTGTTATTGCAAAGAATAATTATGATAGATAATAAAAATCACTTGCCTAACCATCTAGCTATTATAATGGATGGAAATGGGCGTTGGGCTGAGCAGAAAGGTAAAAAAAGAATTTTTGGTCACAAAAATGGTATTAAGGCGGTACAAAAAGTTGTTGAAGAGGCTGTTGAGTTAAAAATAAGATACCTTACTCTTTATGCTTTTTCAACAGAAAATTGGAATCGTCCAAGAGAAGAAATTGGGGTCTTAATGAAATTATTAGTAAATAGTTTAAAAAATGAATTTGAAAAACTTCTTGAGAATAGAATTAAACTGAATGTTATTGGTAACATAGATCAATTACCAAAAATAGTTCAGGACGAATTGAAATATGTAATAAAAAAAACAATAAATAATAACCAGATGACTTTGACCCTTGCGCTCAGTTATGGAGGAAGAGAGGAAATTGCAAGTACATTTAAACAGTTAGCTATCAAAGTCAAAAATAATATAATTTCCCCCGAAAAAATTGACCAATCCATTATAAATGAGCATCTTTATACGCAAAATTTACCAGATGTGGACTTGCTTATAAGAACAAGCGGGGAAAAGCGTATTAGTAACTTTCTGTTGTGGCAAATTGCCTATGCCGAATTGTATTTTTCAAAAGTGCTATGGCCCGATTTCAATAAGAGACATCTGCACAAAGCAATAATAAATTACCAAAAAAGAGAACGTAGATTTGGAAAAACGAGCGAGCAGCTTCTTAGATAATTATTTATTTAAGACAGGTTTATTTTTATGTTCAATCTTTTTATTAGGGACTAAACTTTCCCAAGCTCAAAGCTTGGATGAATTTGTCAAAGGAAAACTCTACACTATAGATTCTATTTCAGTAAGTGGTATAAAAACTTTTAGCGACCAAACCGTAATTTCATACAGTCAACTCAGGAAAGGGCAAAAAATTAATATTCCTGGTGACGAAATTAGTAGTATTATTAAAAAACTTTGGAGCCTACAATTATTTAGTGATATAAATTTTTATGTTACAAAATTTGATGGAGATAGAGTTCAGCTTGAAATAGAAATTGAGGAACTCCCCACTCTTGGTGAGGTAAAAATTACAGGACTTAAGTCTAGTAAGATAGACCCACTAATCGATGAAACCGAACTCTCCCCAGGAAAGAAACTTTCTGAAAGCTTTTTAACTAATACAAAAAACTATATTGTTAATAAATTCAAAAAAGATGGGTTTATAAATACTAAAGTTAATTTTAATATGTTGGAAGACTCTTTAAAGAATAATACATTTAAGATGTTGGTTAATGTCGACTTGGGGGAGAGAGTAAAAATTAAGGACATTGATTTTGAAGGGAATAAAATTTTTAGTGATAAAAAACTTCGATCTCAGCTAAAAAAAACTAAAAAGAGTTTCCCATTACGTTTTTGGAAAAAATCTAAATTACTTGAGGAAGAATATGCTGAAGACAAACAAAACTTATTAGATTTTTTTAAAGAAAAGGGTTATCGTGATGCAAGGATCATAAAGGATAGCTTGTCAATGAATGATGACAACACTCTTTCAATTAATTTCAAGGTAGAAGAGGGTAATAGGTATTATTTTGGTGATATTAATTTTCTTGGAAACTCTATATATAGTGATTTTCAATTAGCTCAGATTCTTGGAATAAAAAAAGGAGATGCATACAATGGTGTACTCCTAAAAAAACGTATTGCAGACGAAAAACCAGATGCCAATGATCTTTCAAACTTATATCAAAATAATGGCTACCTTTTTTCAAGTATCAATGCAGTTGAAGTAAGTGCAGAAAATGATACAATCGATTTTGAAATACGAGTTAATGAAGGTAAAATTGCCCAATTCAACAAGATATCTGTAATTGGAAACACAAAGACCAATGACCATGTCATTTTCAGAGAATTGAGAACAAAACCTGGAGAATTATATAGTAAAGACATGGTTGTTAGAACAGTAAGAGAATTAGGTCAACTCGGTTTTTTTGATGCTGAGAATATAAATCCTGATTTTAAAAATGTAGATCCAAATGCAGGAACAGTCGATATAGAATATGGATTAACAGAGGCTGGTGCTAGTCAAATTGAGCTGCAGGGAGGTTATGGCGGTGGAGGTTTTATTGGAACTCTTGGACTTTCATTCAATAATTTTTCCATGAAAAATATTTTTAATCTTGATACATATAAGCCACTTCCAATGGGAGATGGACAAAGTCTAAGTCTTCGGTTGCAAGCAAGTCAGTTTTACAGTACTTATAGTTTTAGTTTTGCAGAACCTTGGCTGGGTGGAAGGCAGCCTGTTCAATTTTCTACATCTTTATCACATACTGTACAGTATAGGTATGACTTCTTCACTGGTCGAGCTGATAAAAGCCAATATTTTCAAATTAGTGGTCTTACCCTTGGATTGGCAAAAAGACTTAAAGTTCCTGACGACTTTTTTACCCTATCACAAGCAATTTCTTATCAATATTTCGATCTAAACAACTACTATACAGGTCTTTTCACATTTGGAGATGGTCAAGCAAATAACTTGGCCTATACTATTGCACTGTCCAGAAATAATACCTTTACAAATCCTATTTTTCCAGTGGGAGGCTCAAAATTTACAATAAGTGCTAAACTTACCCCTCCATATTCTCTTATAAATGGAGTGGATTATTCTAATTTAAAAAGCCAGAAGGAGTTTCAACTTTCAAATGGCAATCCTAATACGGAGAAAATTGACCAAGAAAAATTTAGATGGTTAGAATACTACAAGCTAAAGTTTAATGGGGAGTGGTATACAACTCTAATAGGAAAATTAGTTCTTAAGACTCAAACAGACTTTGGTTTTATTGGTGCTTATAACAATGAAAGAGGAAATATCCCTTTTGAAAGATTTTACTTGGGGGGAGACGGAATGCAAAATTATGCATTAGATGGACGAGAAACAATTGCCCTAAGGGGATATAAAAATCAATCACTTTCTAGTCAAGATGGCTCATTAATCTACAATAAATTTACTGTGGAATTAAGGTACCCATTGACTTTAAAGCCAAGTGCTTCAATATTTGCATTATCATTTCTTGAATCAGGAAATGGTTATAATAGTTTTAGAGATTTTAATCCTTTTAATTCAAAGCGTTCAGCTGGTATGGGCGTAAGAATTTTCATGCCTGCATTTGGACTTTTAGGAATTGACTTTGGATATGGGTTTGATAATCCAACTGGAGCTAGTGAGCCAAATGGTTGGGAAACTCATTTTATTATTGGACAACAATTTTAAAAATTTATAACTGAAATATTTATTCGTTTTTATCGTTATTAGTTTAATTCAATATTTTTAAGAGTATAATGAAAAAAATTTTAAATTTTATTTTCATAATTTCTATGATTCCCTCCATACTTCAAGCTCAAAGAGGAGTTCGTATTGCATATATTGATATGGATATTATATTAAGTAACAATAAAGAGTTTAGTACTGCAAATATCCTACTAGATGAAAAAATTTCTCAATGGAAAAAAGAAATAGAATTAAAAAAAATTAAACTTAAACAAATCCAAGATCAGTTTAAAGTTGAAAAGATACTTTTAACCCCTGAGCTAATTGAAGATAGGGAATTAGAAATTAGAGACTTTGCTTCCGAAATAGTAAGTCTTCAGGAGAAAAGATTTGGTCCAAATGGTGATATGATAATCCAAAAAAATCAGCTAA
>CABXUL010000022.1 GCA_902515395.1 uncultured Bacteroidota bacterium
TACACGTTCGTTTATGAGATTAATAATTAATAATTGTTTAAAAAATAATTATACATTTATTATCATTACGTGAGTGAACACTTGTTAAATTAAAACCAGAATAGCATGGATACAAACAGAAGAAAATTTATTAAGCAGTCAGCTCTTTCAACTGCAGGTCTAGCTGTAGGTGCTGATGTGTTTTCAGCTCCATTTGATAAAAAGGTGTTAGGATCAAATGATAAGATAAGAGTAGGATTCATAGGTTTAGGTAATCGAGGATCTCAATTGCTTAATTGGTTCATGAAAAATAAAGATGTAGATGTTGCTGCATATTGTGATGTCTATGAACCCTATATTCTAAGAGATCGATCTATCGTATCAAAAAGATTTTTGAAGACGGGAAAAGTCCCAAAAATGAACGAAAAGTTAACTTTAAGTGTTAAACAATATAAAGATTATCGCAAACTCTTATCTCAAAAAGATATAGATGCTGTTTGTATCGCTACACCTGATCATTGGCATGCACTGCAGACTATTCACGCATTTGAGGCAGGTAAACACGTGTATGTAGAAAAACCTTTAACAATCACAATCAAGGAGGGTAGGGAAATGATCAATTCTCAAAAAAAATATGGAAAAGTTTGTGCTGTTGGATTAAATAGGAGGGGGTCACCGATTTATCAAAAATTGGTAAATGATGTTCAAAGCGGTTTAATTGGAAAGGTAACGACTGCACGTGCACAAAGAACTAGTAATATGTATCCAACTGGAATAGGAATCCTCGAACCAGAGGCTCCTCCAAAAGATTTTGACTGGAATATGTGGTTAGGGCCAAGAGCCTACAAACCATATAAGTATAATATGGCCCCCTACTTTTTCCGTTGGTGGAAGGAATATTCCTCTCAAATGGGTAATTGGGGCGTTCACTATATGGATGTTATCCGTTGGATGATGGGAGAGACTGCACCTGTCGCAATTACTGCTACAGGTGGTAAATACGCTGTGGAAGATGATCGGAATATACCTGATACCATGGAAGTACTATTCGAGATGCCCTCAAAAGCAATTATAAAATTTAGTATACATGAAGCTAATGGTGGAGGTGGTATTAACGGTGGTGAGGTAGAGCTTAATGGGTCAAAAGGAAATTTGTTAGCAAGTCAAAATGGTTATGTGATTTCATCATCAAAACCGGGCCAATTTCAGCCTTGGGATCAACTATTGGAGCCATTTGCAAAAGAATTGAAAGGGGTCGGAAGTAATGATTCTACAGAAAATCTAATACGAAATTTTCTAGACTGCATAAAAAATGGTGATGAACCTATTTGTCCTTTGGAAGAAGGCCATCGATCTACCTGTTTTGCTCATTTGGCAAATATTTCACTTGAACTTGGACAGCGAATTGAATGGGATTCTGTTCAAGAGAAGATTACAAATAGTGAAAAAGCAAATGATTTTTTACATTATAAATATAGAGCCCCTTGGAAATTATAACACTTTATTAATGAGTAATAATCGCAGGAACTTTATAAAAAAAATAGTTGCTTCATCAGTTGCAATTCCATTTTCAAATTTTTTATATTCTTCTGAAAACATTGAAAATAGAAAAAAATATCCCATCAATTTTTTTACCAAACCATTAGACAAATACGGTTATGATTTTATGATTGATACCTTGAAAATGGGAGGTGTAGATGGTTTAGATCTTACTGTAAGACCGAAAGGTTCGGTTTTACCTGAAAGGGTTGAAGAAGATCTTCCCATTGTCGCTGAAATGGCCAAAACCAGTGGTTTACTTCTTGAAATGATGGTGAGTAATATTACTAGCGTTCAGACTCCTTATGCCAGAAAAGTACTTAATATTGCTGCAAGAAACGGAATAAAACATTATAGGCTTGGCTATTTCCGTTATAATGAAGATGAAAAAGCCAAACAAACAATTGAGCGAGCTAAGTCTCAAATACTCTCTCTCATTGATCTCAATAAACATTATGGTATCCAGGGTGGTTACCAAAATCATACTGGTAATTATTTCGGATCCCCTTTATGGGATTTGATTGGTGTGCTTGATAGTTTATCAAGTCATTGGATGAGTAGTCAATTTGATATTTACCACGCTTACAGCGAAGGTTACAAGTCTTGGTTAGTAACCTTGGAAATGATTGCAACAAAAATAGGATCATTTGCCTTAAAAGATTTTACCTGGGAAATAATGAATGGTAAAGCGAAAATTAAAAAGGTTCCTTTAGGTCTTGGAATTGTTGATTTAGATGGTTTTTTCAAATCGATAAAGAGAATGAATATCGTCGCACCTATCACATTACATATTGAATACCCTTTATTAAAAGAACAAGAAGATAAGCTCTCGCTGATTCAAAAACAAAAAATAATTGTTAATAAAATCCAAAATGACGTGCGATTTATCAGATCAAAACTTCGTCAATACGAACTCATTTAAAATTATGAAGCATCAAAACAGAAGAACATTTATAAAAAACAGTATGCTTACCGGAAGTGCTTTTGCCATAAATAATCCATTAAATATTTTTGGCCAGGATTCTATCAAGCCACTCAAAGAAATTCGAATTAAAGAAGTCGATTCTAATTTTGAGCGGGAACCCTTAATTCGACCCTTTGGATTTAAAGGAGGTTACATTAGTGAGATATGGCAAACAGTAAGTTATTTAGAGAGCTATTCAGGGCAGCACCAAATAGGTCTTTGTACTCAAAATGTATTATGGTCAGATGCAAATGTTTTTTCATCAAATTCTGAATCAGCTGGAAATGCTTTAATGTTCGCTGTTACTGAATTTGCTCAACAAATTATAAGAGGGCAAACCTTCAGTAATCCAGTAAGTTTATTGGATGAAATTTTACCTAAGGTTTATTCTTACGCCAAAAAAGTCACCTCTAATACTAAACTTAGAAAAACTTTCGCCCTAAACGCGTTAGTAGGTGTTGATAATGCACTTTGGTTATTATACGCCCAGGAAAATGGTTTTAAAACCTTTGACGATATGATTCCTGAAATATATAAACCTTGTTTGTCTTATCATCATAAAAATGCTGCTGCAATTCCACTTATGGCATACAATATTCCAATTAATGAGATCAGTGAAGCTGTTAATCAGGGATATTTCTTCATGAAAATCAAAATTGGACAACCGGGTACACAACAGGAAATGCTTGAAAAAGATAAAGCTCGACTTTCAGCTATCCATAGTGCAATTGGAAATATAAGAACCAAATACTCCAAAGATGGTAAGCTACCTTATTATTTTGATGCAAATGGTCGTTATGAAAAAAAAGAAACACTAATGCGCTTATTGGATCATGCCATGAAAATTGGTGCTTTTGATCAAATATCAGTAATTGAAGAGCCTTTTAGTGAAGACTTAGAAATTGATGTTTCTGATATTCCCGTTCGTTTAGCTGCTGATGAGAGTGCCCATACAGATCAGGATGCAATTAAAAGAATTGAAATGGGTTACAGAGCAATTGCCCTGAAGGCTATAGCAAAAACACTTAGTATGACAATGAAAATTGCATTAGCAGCACATAAGAGAAATATACCATGTTTTTGTGCTGATTTGACAGTAAATCCAATTCTAATTGAGTGGAATAAAAATGTAGCATCGCGACTGAAATCATTCCCAGGAATGAATAATTTGGGACTTATAGAAAGTAATGGGCATCAAAATTATAAGAATTGGGAAAAAATGATGAGCTACCATCCTAGTAATTCTGGATCATGGGTAAAGGCGAAAAACGGAGTTTATCAACTTGGAAGTGATTTTTATGAAAATAGTGGAGGAATATTTGAGCGCTCATCTCACTACGAAAGCATGTTTTTAAAAAAATAACAAAATATTGCTCCAAATGATAATTGGATATTTTTGTCAAATCTTTCAATAAACTTTAGATTAAATTTTATAAAATAATACAACCATAGATAGTCTCCTTTATAATCAATCTTAGTATGGGTTTGAGGGCATTATTTCCCATGATTTTAAAGATTTCACATTTATATTACCACCAATCGAAAACAATTTAACTCCATTACCCTTTTTTTGAGGATAAATTCTTCTATGTATTGCTTGTCTGTCATTTGCGAAAACTTCGATAATCGAATTATCTATAAAAACTCTCAAATTAATATTTTCTTTAACTTTTAATTTTAGCGGTGCCTCCTCAATAATTTTATTTCCAAAATCAAGACCTGAGTCACTATTGTCAACAACAATTTTTTTTTCTAGAGAGTCATAGTAAATTACAGTTTTCTCAAGTCCATCCTCTGAGACTCCAATTTCTAATCCGAATTTATGGGCGTTATTAGGTTCAATAATAACCTCTAATTCCATCAATCCTGAATTAAAACCATCCAAATTCATTTTACTTTCAGAATTTACTTTTAAATCCTTAAATGATTTTTCATTAATTCTTAGTGATTTTAGCTCTTCAACAGGTCTTATCCTTAGTGTTCCATCTTTTCCAAGCCATAAAGATCTTGGGAGGGAATAAGTTCCTGACCATCCAGATTTATTTACAATAGACTTTGGACGGTAATCAAAAACCCAAGCCCACATTATTTGTCTTCCATTTCCATCTATCATAGCCTCTGGAGCAAAAAAACCATTGTCATTCCAGCTCATTCTTCCGTGATTATTAGGATAAAAATTATTGTTTTTGTAGTCACCTACATAGTATTGACATCCTCTATTATGACTTATAAAAAGTAATAGATGTTTCGAACTTGATTTACCGCCAGAGGGTTTTGATGGTAAGGGCAAGAAACTTGGACACATATTGTCTTCTGTTTTGCTTGTCCACTCTCGATTTGAATCGTAAAATTCATTGAGGTAACTCCAATCAACTAAATTTTCTGATTCAAAAAGATATAGTCTATCTCCTTGATAACTTATAGAATCTTTTGGCAATATATTATCTTCTTTGTTAGCAGGTAGTCCTTTACCTTTCGAACCAAATTTTCTTAATACTAATAAATTTCCAGTCAATAGATAATATTTTCCATTCTTTTTCCAAATATTAGAGGGATCTGCAGAACCAACGAATCTATTTTTACCTAATGAATTTTTAAGATTGGTGATACCCCATTCGGTTGATTTTATTACTGGGTTTTCTTTAATTTTTTCCCATTTATCCATATTATTGTCAATATTTTTAGCAAGTGCTACGCCCCTTTTTTTGCCTTTAATTTTCCAGTAAGATAAAATTACTCTACCGTCATCATCAACAAATGCACCTCCGCTAAATGATCCTTCTTTTTTACTATTTGCTATTAAAGCATCCGGATGATTTCTCCAATTTATAAGATCATTACTTGAAACATGTCCCCAGGTCCAACCATACGATTCTCCTCCAAAACGCTTGTATAAGTACATTAAATGATAGCGACCATTTTTAAAAAATGCACCATTTGGGTCAAAAGGTATCCCATTTGGTGTATTACTTGTATTTAAACCCTCAGGAATACAAAAATGATATCCAGGTCGATAGGGATCTTTAAGAAGTTTCTCCCTGTAAAGTTTAAATGATAATATTGATTCTTTAGTAATTTCTTTATCAGTATTAAAATCTAAATTAATTCTATCTTTTTGAGATTTTAATTCAAACGGGATTATTATAAATACAATTAATAAGAATTTAAAAATCATTCTGATAGAGTCCACTTTAGGGTAGTTTATTTTCAAGATACTGTTTTTATTTTTCCAATTATGAAATCTAAAATAAAATAAAAATTATTATTTAGATTGATTATAAATAGATATATTTATAAAATGATTTTAAATACCAATAAGAACGGGTTTTTTTGCTATTGTGAGGATTGTCGAGAATACCATATTCAATTCAATAATGTATTCTTGACGCTTACAGATGAAAAGTTTGAAAAATTTGTTGGTTACTTGAAAGAAATCGATGAAAACGCACCTTTAATTGAAGAACATGAATTTGTTACTGATAAAAATATAATACTACCAATTTTACACCCATACATGGTCGTTTTGTTGAACATTGAAGAACTTCGAATGCTTAGAAAGTTAATTTTAATAGAAGAAAATGTTGTAGATTCAGTTTCTTACAAAGATTTTCCATATAGAATAAGTAATAATTAGTTAAAAATAAAACGTTGAGAAAAATGCTAAAAGAGAATTTTTTAATTTTGATAAGTCTGATTTTTTTAATTCCCTACCAACTAATTTCTCAATCAAAGCATAAAAAAGATCGTGAGGCAATTCTGAAAATGTGTGGTTGTTTCGAAATCAATTTTAATTTTATTGAAACTTTTAATTATTCAGATAATGAAGACTATATCAGATCAGATGACTACAGTTCATATGCTTTGGAATTGGCATTGCCAATAACTAATGAGAAAAATAAAATTTCCATTCAACATCTCTTAATTGTTGGAATGGGAAAAAATAAATCTATAATCAAACATTGGAGACAAGATTGGCTTTTTCAAAATACTCATTTATATGAATTTGTTGGCGATAGAGTTTGGGAAAGCATTAACCTAAAAAAAAGGGATGTAAAGGGACAGTGGACACAGAAAGTTTTTCAGGTTGATGACAGTCCAAGATACGAGGGGTCATCTACTTGGATTCATGTAGATGGAAAAAGTTTTTGGGAAAATGAGACCAATGCACCATTACCTAGACGTGAATATACCAAACGTAATGATTATAACTTGATGAGAAGAGGAAACCGTCATGAAATAACCAATTATGGCTGGGTGCATAAGCAGAATAACTCGAAAATAATTAAGAACGATATTGAATCAGATATAATTGCTAAGGAAGTTGGGTTTTCACCATACAAAAAAGTAAATGATAAAAGATGTAAAGACGCCTTAGATTGGTGGAACTTGAATAGATCAAAATGGGATAGTGTAAGATTTGAGTGGAATAAAATTTATAATCTTGAGAGTGATATATCCATGAAAAAAAGAGTTGAAGGTATGTTTTTATATGAACATCTTATGTTTACTAATAATTATGAATCTATTGAAACCCACAGCAAATTAATTCGATCTTTCTTGAACAAGCAGTGAAACCCTTCTTAACAAAAATATATTTTTATAAAATATAATCTTTTATAAAACGTCCCATCCATTTATTTAAGTTACTATTTATAGAAGTTCAGACAAAATATAACTTTTAAACTTACATTGTATACACTCAAACTCAAATAGAAAATTTATAATTTTTGTAAAATTTTTATATTGTATCAAACATTGAAAAATTATATGAGAGGTCGTAGGAAGTTTATAAAAAACTCTGGATTAGCTTTAGGTTTATTATCTCTAAATGAAAATCTTCTGATATCAAGTGAATATGCAAGATCAAGTAATAATATTCTTAAAAAACTTTCTTTAATAAATGATTCTAAGATTGAAGCCTTACTAATTATGCAGATTAGTGAACCTAAAAGCAGATGGGATGGGGGTGTAATGGATATTTATCATGTTCCCAATGCACATTCTACAATGAACTTTATAATTAAGTTATGCAGCTCATATGCTTCGCCAAATTCCAAATTCTATAATTCACAGAGGTTAGAGAAGGCTATGACTCGGGCTATGAATTGTATAGTTGAAGTTCAACATGATGATGGAACAATTGATTTACACAGTACCAATTTTCATTCTACACCTGATACGGCATTTTTTGTTAATTATCTTAGCCCTGTATATTTGACTCTCAAAAGTTTAAACCAACCACGATTGGTAAACTTAATTAGCAATTTTCAAATTTTTTTTAAAAATACATCTAAATGCTTATTAGTTGGAGGGGCTCATACTGCGAATCATAGATGGGTTATCTGTTCAGCTTTGGCAAGAATCAATCATTTTTTTCCATCTCCTAAATTAATAGCGAGAATTGAAGTATGGTTAAATGAAGGAATTGATCTTGATCCTGATGGACAATATTCAGAAAGGAGTGTAGGGTCTTACTCACACATTTGTAATGAAATGTTTATTACGATGGGACGTTTATTGAATCGAAATGATATGTTGGACGTGGCTCGTAAAAATCTCGATATGACCCTTTATTACATTCAGCCTGGAGGAGAGGTATTCTCGGATGCAAGTAGAAGAGATGATAGCCATGATATTCAAGATGTATCAGGTTACTACTTCAGTTATCTTTATTTTAGTCATGTAGATAAAAACCCAGAATATTCTGCTGTTTGCGATCTTATAGAAAAAAAATTAACCAATAAATTAATTCATTTCATTCCTTATCTATTGGAAAATAAAATCCTATTAAACAAAAGAGTTTTACCTTCTAAAATCCCTAACTCATATTTTAAAAAGTTTAAACACTCAGGGGTTTTTAGATTTAGACAATCAAACTTGGATATCTCAATACTTGAAAATAATCTCACTTTTTTAAATTTAATTAAGGGATCAGCGGTTTTGCAATCTATGAGACTTGGTTCAACTTTTTTTGGATCTAGAGGACAGTTCAAAGCTGAAAATACAGATTTTAAAGGTAAACAAGTTATTCTTACCAAATCAGTTAAACATGGGTATTTTCAACCCTTTCCCAAGGATAAAATTCCTGGAGACGGAGTTTACAGTAAAATGCCTCGTGAACTTAGAAGGTTGTCCGAACCTCAAATAATTAATTATTTAATAATTATAACTTTTCTTGATAAAAGAACCAAGGTGGATATTAAAGTATCAGGAACAGATAATGTTTTGGTTTCTTTGGAAATGAACTTTAGAAAGGGAGGTAAACTATCTGGTGTTATTAATGATAAAAATAGATCTGATTCCTATTTTTTAAAGGAAGGGTTTGGAACATACACTAAAGACGGTAGTGTTATTAATTTTGGACCTGGAA
Source organism: uncultured Bacteroidota bacterium (assembly GCA_902515395.1). Classification (GTDB taxonomy): domain Bacteria; phylum Bacteroidota; class Bacteroidia; order Flavobacteriales; family Flavobacteriaceae; genus UBA8316. The sequence continues at coordinate 8,853 of CABXUL010000022.1, forward strand.
AAATTGAACATCAGTGGGGAACTATGAGAGGAATGGAGGAAAAGCCTTATGGAAATACTGTTTATGTAAATGGACATACTCCCTTTAATCATGTCCTTGAAATTTATTAATTTAAAGTTTAGCAAAGTTCTAAATGAAAATTATAATTTCAAAATTCAATTTTTCTTGTTTTGTAATTGCTATTTGTGTTATTTTAATTTCATGTAATACATCTAGAAAAATTACCCCACCAAACGTTGTAATGATAATTGCAGATGATCTTGGCTGGTCGCAACTTGGGTGTTATGGAAGTTCTTTCTACAAAACACCAAATATTGATAGATTAGCAAAATCAGGAATTAAATTCACAAATGCCTACAGCGCTGCATCTATTTGCTCACCCACACGCGCAGCGATTATGACGGGTAAATATCCCGCTAGATTAGATTTGACTGATTTTATTCCAGGCAATACCCCAAAAAAGAAGCCATTATTAACCCCTGAGGATTGGCAAAAATATTTACCATTAAAAGAATTAACCATTGCTGAAAAAGTGAAATCATCAGGATACTCTACTGGTTTTTATGGTAAATGGCATCTAAGCAAGGAAAAACTACCTCCTGAATCCTTATCTCATAATCCAAAGATGCAAGGTTTTAATGAATCTTTTGTAACATATAAACCTTCAAGTAATTTAATTCAACAATGGCAAATGGAAAATAACGATTTCCATAATGTTGATACAATAACTAAAAGTGGGTTAGAATTTTTAGACCAAAATCAGAAATCACCCTTTTTACTTATTCTATCACACAATACTATTCACGACCCACTAATAGAAAGTGAAAAGTTGATTAATAAATATGAAAACAAAATTCATTCAGGTAATAAGGAAAATAATCCTATAATTGGAGCTATGATTGAAACTCTTGACAAGTCGGTAGGAGAAATTATTAATAAACTCAAAATACTAGATTTATTTGATAATACTTTGTTAATATTCTGTTCTGACAATGGTGGAAAACACAAACATGCTTTACAAACACCTTTTAAAAAAGGTAAAGGATGGCTATATGAAGGAGGGATAAGAGTACCTTTAATCATCTCATGGCCTAAAAAAATTAAAAAACCTTCTATTTCTCGTCAAATGACAAGTTCTATTGATTTTTTACCCACTATATTACAGGTCACAAATTCTAATTTAGACAGTAAAAATCAATATGATGGGATTGATATTAGTTCAATTTTTTCAAATCAAACCAAACTGATTAATCGTGATGAACTTTTTTGGCATTATCCACACTATCACAATGGCTCTGGAATGAAGCCTGCAAGTGCTATACGCTGGAAAAATTATAAACTTATTGAGTGGCATGAAGCTACCCTTTTAAATAAGGATAATCAAATAGAGTTATATGATTTGACGGTTGATCCAGGAGAGAGTAATAATTTATCCTCAAAAATCCCAGATATTGCTATTAAAATGAGAAATAAATTAAGGGACTGGGCCAATGAGGTTAATGCAAAAATGCCTCAAGTGAATGAAGCTCAAATTATTGCTAAATAATGACAATCATCTGATTGAACTTTTTGATTTCTTATTTAAAAATTCAATTTTCTTTTTGTGGGGCAGTTCCTCTGTTATTGGATAAGGCGAGTAAATTACTATCTCTTGATCTTTTTGTTTTTCCATCCATTGGTCAAGTTTTTCTCTCAATTTTCTTATTTCTTTTGTAAGAGATTTACTTGTTATTAAATTATTTTGTTCGTTAGGGTCTATTAGTAAATCATAAAACTCTTCCTTTGGCCTTATATGATAATTTAAAATCACATTCTCGGATTTTATATTTTGCTTTGAAGATTTATACCATGAATCCCAATAAGCGCCAGCTCCATCCTTTCTTAATAAGTCTGAGTGATTGGTATGGTAATAATCAGGTAAGAGATTTCTGATGTATTTATAACGCTTAGTCCGTACACTTCTGATGGGATAAATATTAAAAACCCCATCACCAGTATGTGTTGTAAAAATTTCATCTCTAAAATTTTCCGTTTTTCCCATTAAAACCCTCAAAAAAGATTTTCCATCTATATTCTCTTCACTTTCTGAGCTTGTTAAATCTAGTATCGTAGGTAGAATGTCAATCCAACTTACCATAGCATCAGTAATGCTATTAGCCATAATTTTACTTGGCCATTTAATCACCAATGGTGTTCTAATTCCGTCATCATAGAGATTCCATTTACCAAAGGGCCATTGACCACCATGGTCACTAGTCATTATCGTTACAGTATTTTTACCTAATTTAATGTCAAGAAATTCTAATATATTTCCAAGAGACTTATCAAAACCAGTTATATCTGAGTAATATCTAGCTCGATGCTCTCTTGTTTCTCGTGTGTCAATGAAATATGAAGGTAAGTCTACTTTTTCAGCATTATAAATAATTTTTTCTGTCCACGGTACATGAGGTCTACGGTCACCAATAAAAATACAAATAGGACTGTCAATATTAGTCTTAAAAAAAAAATCTCTGATATTTTTTTCAAGATTGATTGATTGTTTGTGGTAAAAATCAAATCCACACTCACCATTCATCTTACCATGTGCAACCTTTCCAAATGCATAGATCTTATATCCGTTTTCTTGAAGTTTCTTGGTTAATAAATTAATTCCCTCTTTTGGATAGGTATGATTATTTTCTGCTCCATTTCTTGCAGGCATAAGCCCAGTAAGAAAAGCTGCACGACTTGGAGCACATGCTGGCGATGCTACAAAGGCATTTTTAAAAAAAATTCCCTCAGATGCAAGTTTATCTAGATGTGGAGTTTTTACAACTTTAGCGTCATTGAAACCAATATCTTTCCATCCAAGATCATCAGCTAGGTAAATGATGATATTAGGTTTTGAAACATCAATTAGATTATCATTACATGCAATAATATAAGTTCCAAAATAAATCAAGAATACATACTTGAATAAAAACAAATATTTTTTTTTAATTAAATATCTAAAAAATGTAATCATAAAATTTATAAGCTTAGTTTGATGATTTTCAATTCCTAAAGTTATAAAAATGTCGAATTTTTAATAAAAAATTAGTATTACATACCAACTGATTCAGGTAATGATTGAATATATCCAAGATTTACTAGAAAGTCATCTACCTTTCTCATGGTATCAACAAAAGGACCATTATGCTCTAGACCATAATTAAAGAATCCGTGAGTTTTACCTTCATATAAATATAATTCCGAATTATTTCCAAATTTTTTCATTTTTTGGTTGAATAGAACAACTGTTTTCGGATCAATTGTAGTGTCATTTTTTCCATGAAAAATAATTGTTGGTGGTGTTTTATCATTTATATAGTTATACGGTGAAAAAAATTTAGGTTCAACACCTATATTCAATTTTGATGCACTTTTTTTTCTTCTTTCACTCATTATACTTAGTGGGTATTCTTTAACAGGCGACATAATTACTCCTGGATTGAACAATACCATTGCATTTGGTTTTGAACTAATATTTAAATCCTCATTTTCTTCGTCAAACATTGATACCGTGCCTGTCAAGGCTGCCAATGCTCCACCTGCAGATCCACCACCTGCAATAATTCTGTTTGGATCAATCCCTAAGCTTTTTTAATGTTTTCTAACCCATCTGATTGCGGATTTTGCATCATTTAGACATTTAATTGGTCGTGTTTTGTTCCTTGAAGACACTCTGTAATCAGCCACTATTGAAACTATTCCTCTGGCACTTAGATATTTTGAATGCTCTAAAAATTGTTTGGGGCTTCCAGCTCTAAATCCACCTCCAAAGAAAAAAATAATTGCAGGCTTTTCGCCAGAGTTATAGCGTTTTGATGGATTGAAAACCCACAGTTTTAATTTAGTTTCATCTATTGTTTTATATGTAAATGTAGTGTCACTATCAATTTCTGGAGGCCAATTTTTATTGTTTTGATTTTGACCAAATTGTGCATGCAAAATCAGTGGAAATAGAATTATTAAATATTTAATTGTTTTCATAATAAAAATCTTTTGATTATTAATTTACCGGGATACATCAGTTTCAAGTACTATTCAAGGTTAATCCAAGATTTATTTTTAAAGTAAGTTTTTTTAAAATTATTCTAAAATATAAAAAACAAATTAGAGTATTAAGTCTAGTTATTTAGATCCATATTCAAAATAATTATTTGCAAATTCTTTTGCCTTATACCAATGAATATTTCCATAAGTTCTTGGCCCAGTCCAAGCATCGCGGTCAAAAGTTAATAAATAATAAGAAGTACCTTTTTTTTCAGTGATTGGAAGAATAGCTGGCCAAATATTTTTTCCTTTTGGGTGTTCTGAAAGATTTAATTCTCCTAATTTTTTCATTTCTGGGTAGGAGAGGACCTCCAATGGACAAGGGGTATTGCCTCGCCCAATAAAAACATATCGCTTTCCTCCAATTTTTTGAATTAGAACACCAGTACTGGATGTTGGTTTATAGACATTTATTTGTTTCCATTCTCCCTCCAAATTATCAGCTTCCATTAAAATTGTTTGGTAGCCATTTTTCGCCTTACAAATTCCCATTCTCCACTTTTCAGCTTTATTATCCCAAATAACAGATGGATCCTCTTCGTTATTGATAGATTGATATTTTAATTTTGATACAGAGATTTCTGTCATACCATATCTCAAATCTTTATTTACTTCCCCCCAATACAACATGTGGTCATCACGGTGTGAAACAGTAAAGACCTTCCAAGTTTTACTTTTTCTATCGTAAAATACATCTGAAGCAGCCCATTGTCTTATTAATCCATCTCCTTTGTTAAATACAAGAGTTCCAGAAATTTCCCATTTTTTAGTTAATAAATCATATGCATATATACCCTGATATAACTGTGTGCCATAGCCTCTAGTTGTCATTGCAACCCATATTTTATTATTTTTAATAATGGGTTCTCCATCCTCGTAGTGAAGTATTTTAGGGTCTGCTTGAGCTGTTCCAGAAGTCAAATATTGTTGAATCTTTGAGATAGTTATACTTTCGCTTTGACCAAGTTTGGCTCCAACTAAAAGATTAAAAGATGATAAAATATTTTTATTTCTTAATTCAAAATATTCGCCAACATCAAAAGAACCCAAAATGGTCCAATCCTTATTCTTTAAAAGTAAAATATTGATAAATTTCCCTGTGAGGTGAATTCTGATTGTGTTAGGTGAATTGAAGGCTTTATTTAGTAAAGATTTTTTAAATACTATGAGTCCATTCTTAATTATTTGAAAAACGATTTCTTTTTTGTTGGATGTTAAACAATTTTGAGATACTATGAATTGATTGTTTTTATCTTTAGATATTGATAAAATTCCTGATGCTAGAGATAATCTGTTTTTTTGATTAAATAGATCAAAATCAATTGCAGAATAATTATATATCCTACCCAAATTGATATAACTTTCTTGCATTTCTTTAGTATTGTTTGAAATATTTAAAAGCTTTCCGGACTTTTTAAAGGCACAGCCAGGCGATGAAATATGCATGAGTTTTAATGAGGATATTTTCGAGGAGTCAGATGAAAAGTCGAGTTGACTTAAAATCACTTTTGAATTGTAAAAGTTTCTTACCTGGTAATCCTTTTCGAAATGAAGGTCTAACGGGCTCAATGATTGGGCTATACAGTTTAAAGCAAAAAAAAATAGGGTATGAAAATTAATTATTTTCAAAAAAGTATAAATTGGATATTTCATGAATTTAAATTTACAAAACCATATCTAATTTTATAGATTTTAAATAATTTCAAGTATTTTTTTTTCATAATTTTATAATAATGATTATTATAATGAAATTCAATCTTAAGTTTTCTTGTTTAGTTCTGTTTTTTCTTTTCAGTCTTAGTTTAATTGCCCAAAGGGGGCAGACAGGGGACAAGACTTTTGCTGATAGATATCCGCCAGATGTAAATAATCAGACTACTAGTACCTACTTAAAAGTTGAAAACACTGTTGATCATGATATTATTGTATGCATTAGAGATCAAAATAAAAAATACTTAAATCATGTTTACATTCGTAATAAAGATGAATATGTATTCACTGATCTACCAATATCAAGAATTTATGTTCAGTACAAGTCAAAGGAGTTTTTCTTTGAGGACAAAACTTTTACTGTAATTAACTTTGGTGAACGTCACACATTTTCATTTTTCTTTGATGCTTCTAAAGCAGGAAATTTTTTTAGGATTACGGAGGAGCAGTTTTTTAAACCCTAAAACATATTTAGGATAGGCTTTAATTTAAATATTTACTGTAAATCCAAACACTACATCTGAGTTATACTTTACTTTTTTAACGTATTTTACGGATGGTTCATTTATAAAGTATCTTACAAAAGTTGATATATTTTTGTTTACTATAAACCGAATATTTTGATTAAAAAAGAGCCTATAGTCTCCAGAAATATCCTTTGAATTCCATTGGCTATATATAGTTGTGAAGGATTTGATATTTTTAGCTAGATCAATTTTAGAGAAAATATTTGCAGTTAGCCTAATTCTGTCAGCTGATCTAGCATCATAATTTTCTCCACTAAATTTATAAGCAGGATATTTTTCTGATTCATGCATTGCGCCAACTGCAATGTCAAAATAACCCTTTTTTTTCTTCACTAGGTTCATTCTATAACCTCCACCTAGAAGCTCCCTATCATCCATAAAGGATCTAAAGTCATTACCTTTTTGATAAAACAGGAAAATACTGTTATTGTTAATTATTTTATTGTAACGAAACTGAAAAGTACTAGTTTTTAAAACTCTTCTTCCATCTAAATCATTTGAATTATATCTTCCAGTCAATCTAAAAAGATTATTTCCAAACCTTGAACCAACTGTCAGGCTTGATCTAATAATTAGCATATCTACATTACCTTTTTTTATATCACCCATAAAATTTGCAAATACGTGAAAAACAGAGTCAATTTTGTGAAGATGGACTTCGGTATCAACTATTGACGATTGAGCTGATACAATAAGCGAGTAAAAAATTGATAAAATTAAAGTTAAAACTTTGAATTTCACTTTTAAACGATTAAAATTCACCTTCATTAAATTAAGAATATCAATAAGAAACAACAATATTTAAAGGTTTTTTTTTGAATATAAATATTATATTAGTAAAAAATTAAACCATGAATCAAATTTATAAATTATTAGTAATAGCATGTATAACTTTTTCTTGTTCAAGTGATGTAAAAACTCCACTTGGAATTGAAGGGGTTTGGGAAAGAACTGGTAGGGTCATTTATGAGGGAGGTATTGCAGTTGATACAGTTCCCCCATTTCAATCTAGTTCTGGTATAGTCCGTGAAGGTTTCCAGTTTAAATTTTATGCTAACAATTATTTTAATTGGGTAGGAAATACAGTGAATTTAGATTCTTTGGGTAATGACAAAGCATATGGTAATACAATTCATGGTCGATATGAAATTAGAAATGACTCTCTTTTTGAATATATGGAAAGAGGCTCAGACAATTGGTTTAAAAAAGGAGGTTGGGCAGACAATCAAAGGGAAAAAAGAGGATATGCTACATATAAAGCAAAGATTGAAATTGGTTCAGACTATTATCAGCAATATAGAATTGATAAAAACGGTAAAGGAAACGGAGAATTATTTAAAAGAATTGATACTTATACTCCTGGTTCCAATCCATATGTAGGGGTCTGGGAGAGAACAGATGGTTATTACAGTGAAAGTCCGACAAAATTAATATCAAAGGAAGACTATTTTCCTTCTTATTTGAAGGAAATTGATATTTACATGATGTTTACAGATAATCATTACATACATTTTATGAATGCTGTTAGATTAGATTCATTGAATAATGATATTTTTAGACACAGAGCTGCTGCAGTGAGCTATAAAATCAATGCAGATACTATTAATTACAAGCTTATGGGAGGAACCGATAATATAATGTATTCTAAAGTATGGAAAAAAGGTAGAAGTAGGTATCATAAAGTTTCTGAAAATAAAATGGTTATTTCAAATTTCCTAGAAAACTCAAATCCATTTGAATTTATGAGGATTTTTAAGAGTTTGGAATAATTAAATAGATGTTAGATTCAGATAAATTTATTACTGACGATTATTGGCAGCTAATTAAATATAATTATGACCAAATTCGTCATGCTGAGCTTAAAGCAAGTATAATAATTTCCATATATAGTATTTTTTTTACTGTAGCATATACAATCGACATTTTAGATGAAGAGAATGTTTACAATTTTAGCTTTGATGATAAATTAATTTACCTAAAAATAGTAGCTGTTTTACCAGGTATTTTTTTTACAATTAAATCTTTTATTTCATGTATAAGTTGTTTTTTACCAAGGCTAAAAATATCGGTAAAACCATCTCCTCTTTTTTTTGGCGACATCCAAAAAAATTGGCCATCAATTGAAAATTACTCTAGTGAACTTATGAAGTTAATGGAGGACGATAATAGATATAAGGTTCATTTATCTCAAATGTCTTTTGTGACAGGTACTATTGCAGATACCAAATTTAAGTATGTCGGAAGTGGGATAAGGAATTTGGTTAGGTCAGTTGTTTTCTTCCTTGTTTTCTTTATATTAGTGTATATATAACCATGAATTTAATTTATAATGAAAAAATACTCCTTAATTTTAATTATAGCTTCTTTTTTTATAAATAACTCTTGCTCAACCGGCAATGAAAAAAAAATAGTTTTAGATACTAAGCCTCCTGTAACAGCTGAAGACCCTAAAAATGCTTTTAATCTTTTGGAGCAAGCTAATAAAGAAAGAAGATATAATAATAATAATACAAAAGCTGTGAGAGGATATATTTCCTTAATCGAAAAGGAACCAAATTTTGTTCCTGCTTATATGGATTTTTTTAGATGGGTATTCGATGAGGAAGTTTACATTGATGATAAAGAAATTATTGCAAATAAATATCAAGTGATACTTGATTCAATTATTAAATATGGAACGGAATATGAAAAGTTAATTTATAAAGCTGATTCAATTCACAGAAACAGTGGTTTTGGAGATTCTCTTTCTTGGGTAAAAAAACATGAGATAACTCGGGAACTTGTAATCAAATTTCCTAACAGTGCGGATGCTTTTTTTGTTAAATCTAGATATCACCCTAATAATAATAGTTTTCTTGATGGCAAACAAAGAGATAAAAGATTAGATGCAGTTAAAAGGGCCTTAGAGCTAAAGCCAGATTCATTTAGAGAAAACTTTGTAGATTTCATTGAAAGATATTCAACTTCGGGTGGGTTTGGAACTCCGATTGTTAGCAGGATAAAAAACAATCCCCAATTATTTAAATCTTTTGAAGAAGATGCAAAATCTTTGATTAATAAATTTCCTGATGTTGCAAGAGTTTACAGAATAATTGGAGTAAGGTATTTAGGAGCATATGATTATGAAAGCAGTTATTTTATTGATCAAGCTATATATCATCTTGATAAGTATATTGAGTTGTTGGGTGAATCAGATGAATTAAGTGAAGCATTATACTATAAGGCAAGAGCGTATATGCTAATTGGTGATTACAAAAAAGCAAAATCTACATTACTTGAAAATATTGAAAAAGCAAGTGCTGATTATCGAATCATAACATCTTACTTTCATCTTATATTATTTTACACTAATATTGGAGACTATGTATCTGCTATAAAACAGATTGATGATTTTGAGGGAAGTCTTCAAGGATTTGGATTTTCCGATGAAAATATTCTACAATGTAAGGTAGGTCTATCTAATTACAGGACATTAATTTATGCCCATCTAAACCAGCCGGAGAGATCTAAAAAAGCTTTTTTAGATTTTGAAAGTAATGCAAAGAATCTATCTACGTTCTATAATATCGATCCTAATAACCAGAAAGAAACCAATAGGTTGATTAACGTAAAGGGTGGGTTTGACCAGTTTATTAGATGGTATAGGTTTAGGACAAATGAAATTGAGTTTGATCGAAGATGGATTACGATATTGAATGCCGATTTTAATAAAGGCAGGGCTTTGATAGATGATTATGAAAAAAGCTCAGGTGGGGGTAACAACGATTTTTTGAAAGGAATGATTTTGGTGTTAAGCGGCGAATCAAAAAAAGGTGAGGAATTACTTGATGAAATTCCAATTAAATCTCTACCATATGCCCAATACTTCAGGGCTCAGGCTAAGATTGATCTTGGTAAAACAGAAGAGGCAAAAATTTTATTAGATAGCATAGTTAAAAGTACTCCTATAAATTTTATGAATGACCTTGTTATGGGTAGGGCCAGAAGTATATTGAATTCATTATAAACACTATGATGATAAATCACCAAAAATATTTAATTGTTCTATCATCTTTATTTTTCTATATAACCTCTTTTGGGCAATTTGAAAGTTTTGATGAAAACCTTTCCTCAAATAAAATTTCAGCGTCTATAGTTGATTCCTACGGCTTATTGTGGATAGCTACAGAAGAAGGGTTAAATATGTATGATGGAATTAAAGTTCATAAGTTTGAATCGGTTCTTTCTGATGAAAATACAATATTAAATTCTAATATTGATAGGATAAGAGAGCTTAAAAATGGTGATTTATTATTTACTAGTAAGGATGGTATAAGTTTATTCCAAAGAAATACTTTTGACTTTAGAAGGATAAAAATTCCCCGACCAGTATCGTTATTAGTGGATGAGAAAAGCCAGGAGATCTTTATTACAACGTCATTAAATGGAATTTTTATTTTAGATTACAACTATGGAATAAAAAAAAATCATCTTTCTGATCCTTTGAATCCATTTTCAATATCTTCAAATTATTTTAGAAGAGCGGGAGCACAAAAAACTGCAAAAGTTTTAAATAACTCGGGTGACGTAATTTTTGGAACAGATAAGGGAATTAATATTTACCAATCAAAAAGTAAAAAGTTTCAACGGTTTATAGCTGAATTTAGCAATGATTCAGGAAATGAAATTAGTGTTTTATCTAAATTAGATAATAATTTAGTTTTGATTGGAACTAATTCAGGACTAAAAATATTTGATTATAATACCAAAAAATTCAAAGATATTTACGATTCCAAAGGTGTGTTTTCTGAAAACTCTATTCTTGACGCTATATCTTTTAAATTAAACAATAATATTATTGACGAGTTTGATGATTTATCTGCAGATATTAAATCTAACTCCTTATATAGATCATTTGTATTAACGAACGATGGTTTTTATAAATTGTCTATTGATGGCGATTTAAGCTTATCTAGCTATGAAATACTTTTTGATAATTCAAGATTAGGACTTGAAAACATTTCAGTTAGTAATAATGGATTTTATGTTTGGGGAAATGATAAAAATGAAATTATTAATTACAATAATTCAGGAAACTTAATATCTAAACTTAATTCATCTCAAGGACTTTCTAATCTTTGTATCAATGAAAAAGAAGAATTATTTGTTTCTACATTAAACGGACTCTTTACCTCAATTGAAAAACCAAATTTTGTTAAGTATAAGGGTTTATTTGATGGCCTTGAAAACTTCGAAAACTATCCTGGATTTATTCTTCGATTTTATAACTGGTCAGATGAAAAAAACTGGGTTACCATAGATCACAAAACTTTGAGAATTTCAAATAATGGTAATAATACTGAAATTAAATTAAATAAGATTATCGATGAAAAGTTGATCAATAATTTAACCAGTAATCATATTAAAATTAATAACGAAAAACTTTATTTTTTCGATCAACATTACCTTACTGTTTTTAACATAAAAGATTTAACAAAAAAGAAATATAAAACCCCTTATAACTCCAAAGTCAGTAGAGTAAAAGTTATCAATAATAATGTATTCCTTTCATTTTCCAACGGGATTATTGTTTTTGCCGAAGGGAATGGCAGATTCGATTTATTCGAGTATGACGATTTGTTTAATAAAAACTTTCCTCGTGGCTTTTCTGATATTGAAAAAGTTGCTGGTCAATATTGGGTTTCTAATTATGAGTCTGGCTTGCATGTTTTTAAAGGAAACCTTAATTCCAACGCCGAGCTTTTTTCATCCGACACTCTTAACCCAAAGAAGATTCCTTCCTTTTCTATCAACGAACTCCATCATGATTCCAAAAAAGGGGCTACTCTAATCTCTACACAAGGAGATGGTCTATTCATTCATTCTTTGAAAGACTCAATATTTAAACAATTTACTTACCAGGATGGTTTATTGTCTAATAATATAATAGATTCAAAATATGGAGATGATTTTATTTGGATTTTAACCAGTAAGGGAATAAATTTTTTTAATGACAATAATAAATTTATTTATGAAATTGACCAATCAAATGGATTTAAAGGCGTTTCGTTCGATGATGATCCTTTGAGAATAGTAAAATCTAAAACTGATAATGATAACTATCAAGATGATGATATTTATGGAAATTTTATAGATGATAATAATGAAACTATCGATATTGTTGGCTCTGATTATATTATAACCTTCAACACAAATGATATAGTTGATGATAATGATTCATTTAATATTCAATTATTAAATATGAGAGTATTTAATTTTTCACAAGATTATTTTTCAGATACTTTGGTTAATGGGACATTAGATATAGATAGTTCTACCGATTTTATTGAACTTGAGGTTTTTACTAATAATAAGTATAAAAGAAATCAAGTAGAGTACTTTTACAGTAGCAATACAACTAATGGAAGTTTTGTCTCAAATGGGAATAACAATGTAATAAGAATTCAATCAATTCCCAATTATAAATCAGAGGTTAAAGTAAAGGCGATTAATAAAAGTGGTGTAGAGAGTTCAAATATATTAAGTTTTACTATTTCGAAAACACCTCCCTGGTACCAAAAAACCGAATCCATAATTTCGTATGTAATAATTTTATTAATATCAATCGTTCTGTATTCAAAATGGAGAGAAAAATCTGCTTTTAAAAAGCTTGAAGAAGATAGAAGAAATAAAGAGCTTGAGGAGGCAAGAAAATTACAAAACAGTCTTTTACCTGAGAAAATCCCTGTTAGAAAGGAATATGATATAAGTGTTTATTTAAAATCGGCTACAGAGGTTGGAGGTGATTATTATGATTTTTTCGAAAATGATAAAAAAGAGCTTTATGCTATTTGTGGAGATGCTACTGGCCACGGTGTTGTATCTGGTATTATGGTTTCAGTTACTAAGGCTGGACTCAATGGAATTCAAATGGCCGATCCTAGTTCAATTTTATACAATCTTAACTCAATAGTTAAGCGAGTAAATTTTGGTAGGTTAAGAATGAGTCTTAGTGTCGCTAAAATAAACAATGGATCTGTAGAGCTTTCCTCAGCCGCAATGCCTCCTACATACTTTTACAATGCTAAGAATGATAATATTGAGGAAATACTAGTTCCTAATTTACCTCTTGGCGGTATAGAGGGTGAAAAATTCGATGGAGTTAAAAAAGACTTTAATAAAGGGGATGTTGTTGTTATGATTTCAGACGGTCTACCTGAGCTTCCTAATAAAGAAGATGTTCTTTTAGATTACCCAAAAGTATTTGAGTGCATTAAAAACAATTGTAATGAAAGTGCCGATGAAATTAAAGATGCGCTAGTAAGAATGTCTGATTCTTGGTCTGATGGGCTAATGAATCCAGATGACATAACTATTGTTGTAATTAAAAAAGCTTCCTAGTTTTTTGCATCAAAAATCCAATTCTGCACTTTTTTTGATTTTCCTTTAAGCTCGATAGGATTCATACTTTTAAACCCTTTTTGATCATCTAGTCTTTCAAAGACACTCCTAGAAATTACAATTTGACCGGGCTTTGCATGAGAGCACAATCGTGCTGCTAAATTAACATTGTCTCCTATAACAGTATAATTCATTTGTCTATCAGATCCAATATTTCCCGAGATTACCTCTCCGTAATTAATTCCAATTCCAACTTTAATTTCAGGATAACCTTTTGAAGAATTATCTCTATTGAGCTCCTGAAGTTTAATAAACATTTCTTTTGCAGTGTTTACTGCTTTTTGAGGATCATTTTCTGACTCAATAGGGACTCCGTAAAGCACCATTAATTCATCTCCTATGATTTTATCTAGTGTTCCATTATTTTCAAAAACTACATCAATCATTGCCTGAAAATAATTATTTAATAGACTTACAACATCTTCAGGCTTCATCCTTTCTGACATAGCCGTAAAACCTCTTATATCGCAAAAAAGCATACAAACTTTATTCTTTCCGCCTCCCAATTCTAAAGATTGTTCAGTATTCAATAACTCGTCAACGATATTTTCAGAAACGTATTTTTTAAATGTTGATTTTATCTTATTGACATTGGATAAGTCTTCAAAAGCAAGAACAAGTCCTGAGAATTGATTGTTTTCATCAAAAACAGGGGAGAGGGTTAAATTAATTTCCCGCTCTTCGCCATTGAGGTCTTTTATTTTAAAATTATTTTCATAGATAACTTTTGGATCAGTTTCAATTTTTTCGATTAAAGAAATTAAGTCGTTATTATCTAGGAAGATTGCCATATAGTGGTTATGTAGAACTTCCTCAGTATTAAATCCAAAAACTTTTTCAGCTGAGTCATTTACATATTCAATTTCACCCAATAAATCAATCTTAATAATCCCCGTTGTGATGGATGACATAATATTATCTACTAATTTGGTAGAGTTTTTTAAAGAATCTATTAACTTAATATTATCATATGCCAAACTGACCTTTTTAGTAAGGCTATCAAATAGTCTTAAATCCTCTTTTGTAAATCGTGTAATTCCTGAAATACTCTCTTTATTTGCTATTATAATTGCTCCCACGAGATCATTATTTGAAACCAAGGGCCCTATTAGGGAGTTTTTTTCAGCAAATTTCAAAAGTTCATATTTCTTTACTTCTTCAACCAAAACAGAATTCATATTTGTATTTAGTTCTTTTAAAATTCCCTTAGTGGCCCTTATAATCTTACGAGAAGAATCTTGTTCAGCGATATTAAACTTTGAGATTACATTAAAAAAACCTGATTTCTCGTCCTTTAAAACGATCATTCCACTAGAGGCGTTAAGTGTTGATATAAAGGTAAATAGTATGTTTTCAAATAGATCATCAACGTTATCATTTTGATTATAAATTATTTCAGTCAGGTCAATTAATGATTCAATTTCAAGTAATTTGTTACTTAATACTCTACCCTGTTGTTTTGATTTAAATGTAGAGTACTTAGAGCTTAAAAAGCCGTCAAAATGTTCAGCTAGGTAAAGAATAGATTCAATTTTATTCTCATGATTTTTTTGAAATTCACGCTCTATTTTTAAATAAATATAGCCTACTGGTTCCTCGCCTAAATTGAGGTTTTTAATTAATACTTTAAAATTTTTATTGTTTTTATGAGACTGATTTAAACCTAGTTTATTAAACTGGCTAATACTAAGCTCAAATATGTCCTCAAGACTAATTTTTGCCTGAATTGGTTTTGGAGAAATGAATTCAGTCCCACCAATATACTTTAATAAAGTCTTTTTAGCGAAATAAGAAATACCCAAACTTTCTAATCCAGGTTGCTGCTGAATAAATTCAAGTTTTTTGCTTAATGTGTTTAGTTTTATTAGATCACTAAACTTGGCAATATAGCTTGACATTTAAGTAAGTTGTTCAAGCGCAGCCTCCTGATTTTCAAAAGTATCACAGTATTTAGTGAGTCCCATGATTTTGAAAGTTTTTTCAATGATACTGGGTAGCTCACAAAATGATAAGCTTCCATTAACCTCCTGAAGTTTCTCAATAAGTTCAATAATTATTGAAGCTCCAATACTATTTACAATATTTGATTTGCTAAGATTAATCAAAATATTAATCGTACCATTATCAATATGTTTAGAGGCTTCCTCCATTACAGCTAGAGCAAGATCTTTGTTTAGGTAACCCTCAGTTGAAATAATGACAACGCCTCCTTTTTCCTCAGTGCCAATAATTTTACTCATTGTTAATTTTATTTTTTACCATGGTTAATGTTGTTCCGTCATTAGAGGACTCGAAATCTACAGAGTCCATTAATTCTTTTATTAATAAAATTCCCCACCCTCTCTTTCTCTCATTAGATTTAAGTTTCTTTTCAATATTGGGAATTTTGACATTTGAGGTGTCAAAACCCTTACCTTTGTCAATCACCTTAATTGTAAGTCTATCATCTGAAATAATAAAGTGAATATAGATTTCACTTTTAGTTTCGGAGTGTTCGAAAGCATTTATACAGGCTTCAATTAAAGCCATAGATATCTCGCTAGTCTTTTCTTCAGAGAGATCCATATGTTTGCTAACAACCTCTGAGGTTTGAGTAGCTACAAGCTCCATGTTTTCAATAATAGGAAGCTTTAGCTCTACAGTTGGATTTGCTTCTGACATTATTTTGCTTTTAATTAACAAGTTATTAAATATAGTAAAAAGTACATTATCAAAGATTAATTGATTTTATTTATTTCCAAAATTTTTTAATTTTTCATTAAAGATTGAATTGTTTGTCTAATATTTTCTGGAATAGGTATTGATTTATTGCTATCACGATCAACTAGTACATGAATAAACTCTCCATAAGCAGCAGCACTAATTGCACCTTTTTTAAATACACTAACCCCATAGGTAATAGAAGTATTCCCAATTTTCTTTAACATTACACCTGCCTCAATTTCTTCTGGATAGGAGAGACTTGTAATAAAATTACAGCTTGTATGAACAACATAAAAAACCATTGGATTGTTATTAAGTTTTAAACAATCAGATTCAATTAGAAAATGAGTGACTGCAGTATCAAAAAAAGAATAGTAAATAACATTATTAATATGCCCGAACATGTCATTATCCATCCACCTTGTTGAGAGAGGATAAAATTTTTTATAGTCCTCTCTTAATATTAATTTTTTTTCAGACATAGTAAGATTTTAAATTATATTACCAAAACACATATACTTTATTTCTAGATAGTCCTCAATACCATATTTAGAACCCTCTCTGCCGTGGCCTGAAAACTTAACCCCTCCAAAAGGTGCTACCTCTGTAGATACTAAACCTTCGTTTATTCCAACCATGCCGTATTCTAGAGCTTCAGCAACTCTCCAGCATCTTGATACATTTTCCGAGTAAAAATAAGATGCTAAACCATAAATGGTATCGTTAGCAATCTTAATCGCTTCTTCATCAGAAGTAAATTTATACAACGGAGCTAAGGGGCCAAAAATTTCATCATCTGAGAAAGACATTTCACGAGTAGCATTTCCAATTACAGTTGGTTCAAAAAAATATTGATTTATTGGTTTTCCCCCAGTTAAAATTTTTGCTCCTTTACTAATAGCATCTGATACAAATTCTTTGGTTTTCTCTATAGCGTCAATATTTATCATTGGGCCTATATTTACGTTCGCTAACATACCATCTCCTACTTTTAGTGAAGCAACTGCTTTTGTTAGTTTTACTGAAAATTCATCATAAACTTTTTCATGAACTAGAATTCGGTTTACGCATACACAAGTCTGTCCTGCATTTCTAAATTTTGATACTATAGCTCCTTTTACAGCTTTATCAATATCTGCATCTTCAAAAACGATAAAGGGTGCATTTCCTCCTAATTCTAAACTTAATTTTTTTAAAGTAGAAGCACTTTGAGCCATTAAAATATGACCTATTCTAGTAGAACCCGTAAATGAGATTTTTTTAACCTTCTGACTTTCACATAATAGTTTTCCCATCGCTGCTGAATCTTTTCCTACTATTACATTAATAACCCCAGGGGGGAAACCAGCAATTTGCGACAGATAAACGATTGCTAGAGCTGTTAGGGGTGATTCATATGTTGGTCGGATAACAACGGTGCATCCAGCAGCTAGGGCAGGAGCCACTTTACGTGTTATCATTGCTAATGGAAAATTCCAAGGTGTAATTGCGGCAACAACACCTACTGGCTGTTTTATCACTACCAATCTCTTGTCTTCTGAATGGGGTGGAATCACATCTCCATAAGTTCTTTTACCTTCCTCTGCAAACCATTTAATATATGAAGCTCCATAAGCAACCTCTCCTTTACTTTCTGAAAAGGGTTTACCACATTCTAATGTCATGATCTCTGCGAGTTCTTTAGCATGCTTTAAAATCAAATAGTTCCACTTTTCTAGTATATCACCTCGATATTTAGCAGTTGTTTTTCGCCATGACTTAAAAGCCCTATCTGCAGCATTAATTGCCATTTCAGTTATTTGAATTCCCCCGTCTAAAACTGTTTGAATACTATTACCATTAGCAGGGTTAGTTACTTCAAATGTTTCATCTCCTTGGTTAGTCCATTTACCGTTAACAAAAGATCTGTCAAAAATTAAGTCGTTAGTTTTCATTTTAATATTTAATCAAATAAAATAATTTGCCTTAGCGCGTCACCTTTGGCTAATCTTTCAAAACCATCATTTATATCCTCTAATTTTATTCGGTGAGAAATTAATTTTCCAACATCAAGCCTACCAGTTTTATATAACTCTATATATGCAGGAATATCTCTACAGGGAACACAACTGCCTAGATAAGATCCTTTTAGACTTTTCTCTTGACCTACAAGAGTAACCGGAGAGATTTCAAGTTTAGCATTATGGTGGGGTAGTGCTGCAGTTACTGTTGTCCCACCTCTTTTTGTTGCATTAAAGGCAAACTCAAGTGCAGGAATTGCACCTGCAAATTCTAAAGCTACATCAACCCCTCCACCCGTTAAATCTTTTAAGGATTGTAAAGCACTTTTCTTTGATGAATCTATTGTGTGGTGAGCTCCTAATTGCTTTGCAATAGCTCTTTTTTGGGGATTTAAGTCAGCAGCAAGTATATTGCTTGCTCCTGCAGCTTTTGCCCCTAAAATTGCAGATAAACCTACCCCACCTAGACCTACTATCAATATACTTTCACCAAATTTGAGTTGAGCAGTATTTACAACAGCACCTACTCCTGTCATTATTGCACAACCGAAAAGAGCTGCAATTTCAAAAGGAATTTCTTGATCAATTTTAACCAATGAATCAACTGATGCTACAGCAAATTCTGCAAAACCTGAAACACCAAGATGGTGATGGTAATAGTTACCTTCATTATGTATTCTTTTGTGGCCTCCCAGAAGAGTTCCCTTGCCATTAGCCTCTGCTCCTGGTTCGCATAGTGCTGCTCGCCCTGTATTGCAATAGCTGCAGCTACCACAAGAAGGTAAAAATGCAAAAACAACATGATCTCCTATGGATAATTTGTCGACTCCTTCACCTAATTCTACTACTACTCCTGAAGCTTCGTGACCAAGTGCCATTGGAAGCGGGCGAGGACGGTTACCGTCAATAACAGATAA
>CABXUL010000023.1 GCA_902515395.1 uncultured Bacteroidota bacterium
AATGAATTTGAGAATAAAGTTATAAGTGAAATAAAGAAGACAGATATTCCAGCAGTTGTGATGGGTAAGATTCACAAATCAGGTCAAATGGACTTTTATTCCTTCGGTCCATCAAGATGGGAAAGAAATGACACTATTAGTGAGAAAGATTTGTTTTGGATTGCCTCTATGACAAAAGTAATTACCTCTGTCGCAGGAATGCAATTAGTTGATAAAGGCATCATCTCTCTTGATGAGCCTCTTGACATATATCTTCCTGAAATGACTGAAATACCAATTCTTAATGATGATTTTGAATTAGTAAAAGCAAAACAAAAGATTACTTTAAGACATTTATTAACGCACTCAAGTGGCTTTGGAAATAAAAACAGTCATCCTAAAATGGTAGAATGGGAAAAAATTAAAGATAATTATGATTGGAAATACTTGTATCCCTTCCCAAGAATGTTTGAATCTGGAAAATCATATTTATATGGAATAAGTACTTCATGGTTAGGTATATTAATTGAAAGATTAACAAAAATGAGTTTGGCTGATTACATGAAAGAAAATTTATTTATACCAATGGAAATGAATAATACTTTTTTCGAGTATGATATGACAGATAAACAAACCGAAATGTTAGTTAGTTCATCTCAAAGAAATCTAAAAACCAGAAAACTTGAAAAAAAAGAACCAAAAAATGATTTGTTTAATGACTGGGATTACTTCAAAAACATTGTTCCAGACTATAAGTACAGTGGTCAGGGAAGTATAAACTCAACGCCTGAGGATTTTGGCAAGTTCATGCAAATTTTCCTAAATAAAGGTACCTACAAAAATCATATAATATTAAGTGAGAAATCTTTACAAGAATTTATTTCTCCTCAACTAAATGGTTACAAGATAGAGTTTTGGGATGATGAAGTAGAGGGAGGATTCGACTTCTCTGGTAGAGGGGATTTAAATCATTTTTTTGATGAATATGATAACCATTCACTTGGAATGGCCTATGAAGAACAATCTAAATCAAGACCAATTGGAAGTGGTTATTGGGCAGGTGCTTGGAATTCTTATTTCATGGTTGATTTTCAAAATGAATTTGGAATAGTGTATATGACTCAAATTAGAGATTTTAATGATGTTTACTCTTACAACCTTTTTACTTCATTTGAGAGACTCATTTATGAGGACATTAAAAATCTGGATTAGGTAATAAAATTTATCTAATGAGATTTTTCAGGTTTAAAAAATTGGTTAGCATGGAGACAGGTAAATATTTGAGATATGCTGTTGGTGAGGTGATACTTGTAGTCATTGGAATTCTTATAGCTCTCCAAGTGAATAATTTCAATGAAGTTAAAAAATATAAAAAAGAACAAAAACAATTTCTAACAGGATTAAAGGATGAATTAATACTGGATACTATTAAAATATCTGAGCAAGAAAGAAATTTTAAAGGATTCCAAGAATCTGTTCTTAATGGAAAAGATTTGTTAAGTAAAACTTCACATAGTAATGAGGAAAAGAAAATTTTCATTAACGCAATCCACGATTTACTTAAATTAACCCCCATAAATAAAAATGTTAATAGGCACGATATCAAAATTTCTGAGGGAATTATTTCAAATATTGAGATTAAAAATCTATTGATTAAATATTTTGAAATAACTAAATACAATCAAGAGACACAAACAAAATTCGGTGTCTCTTTGCAAAATATTTATATAGAAAATATTATGCCCTTCATTAAATTATACCCAAAGTCAACTGCATCTGATAATTATGATTTAAAAAAACTTAAAAAAGACTACAGGATTAGAAATTCTTTTGAAATGTCAATTTTATACAGAAATGTTGCATTTGAACAATTAAATGCACAGAGAAATATGGCAACTGAACTTTTAAATAAAATTAGTTTAGAATTGTAACTAATAGTATTAGGATTTTTTCAATCCCCTTTTAAAGGTTATAAAATTTAATTAATTTTAATAAAAGTTACCTTAAGTAAATCACCTATAGCTGGCTGGTAGCTTTCATGGAAAGCGTTTGCGAGTTTCTTTTAAAGAGCATGCGCTTGACTGGCAGTCAAGAGGTCGTGGGTTCGAGTCCCAACTTCTCCACTAAGGTTTAGAGTGATTTACATGGAGTGATTATTTGTTCAACTTGTAAATTGCCAAAAAAGTGCCAAACAATTATTCCTCTTTCT
Source organism: uncultured Bacteroidota bacterium (assembly GCA_902515395.1). Classification (GTDB taxonomy): domain Bacteria; phylum Bacteroidota; class Bacteroidia; order Flavobacteriales; family Flavobacteriaceae; genus UBA8316. Next base: position 2,189 of record CABXUL010000023.1, read on the forward strand.
CATCAATTATCAAAGGTGTTTTTCCATCGGTGATAATTACTTTTGAATTGTTAGAATTTGATAGTTGTTTAAATGCTTCAATTGCTTTAATTTTTATGATTTCATCAGTTAACCCTTCAGAGATTATTATTTGAGCTTCTCTCTCTCCTTTGGCGCTAATGATTTTTCTCTCAGCTTCAAGTTTTTCCTCATTTAATACAAATTCCATTCGCATAGCATCTTGTTCTGCCTGAAGTTTTCTTTCAATAGAGTTAGCTAAACCTCGGGGCAATTGTATAGATTTCATTAAAACAGCAATTAAATCGATTCCATTAGCTTGTTTTTCTAAATTAATTTTCATTTTTGCTAAAATTTCACTTTCGATTTTAGAACGCATACCTGAATGCATATCTTTTGCAAAAAATTGAGCACAAACATCTGAGGCTGCAGACCTAAAGACACTTGTAACTATAGATTCATAACTTTTACCGAGATTTTCTAAAATAGAGGCAACCTTATCTTCCTCAAGTCTGTAAAGGATTGAAATTTCAGAGTTGACACTTAAACCTTCCTTACTTGGTAGGTTTAGTAAAAGTTTTATATTTTGAGTTTGAGTAGATTCTTTGACAACTTTACTTGTAATTGGATTGTATAGAACTGTTCCTTCTTTAACTACTTTATTTGAAAGTTTTCCAAGTTTTTGTTTAATCCCTACTTGACCGGGTCTTATTACAGCACAGCTGTGTAATAATAGTATTATCATTAAAATTGTTCCTTTTGCCTTCATCATTTTCATTTTAAATTTTTAATATTTTAAACAAAAATAATAACAAATTAATTAAAGATGATTAGAAGTACAAGAACTTAAAGAGGAGAATATGCCTATGATATAAAAAACCCTCCACTTGGGAGGGTAAAAAATTTACTTTGACATTTCTGACATAGCAGCAGCTTCTTTCATTGCGACACTAGGGTCATTATATACTTGAAAAATGACCACTTTACCATTTTCCCATTTTAGGTCTGTATGAACCCTTACAGAGTTAGTTTCTCCAGTAAACGCTCCAGTAGCTTCAACAGTAAACCAATGATTTGTCCAAATATTCCCATTTTTAAAGTAATTTGTGTGGGAGTAATCTTCCGATATTGAAAATGAGCTAAATAAGGAACGTTCTTGTTTTAAGCCCTCTATAGTGGTTTTTTTATCAAGGGCATTGTTGTTGAATAAAACTTCGCAATCCTCTGAAAATAATTCTTCCCAAAGGGTAAAATCATTGTCTTTATATGCTTTGAGTAAGCTTTTTGCGTTGAGGGATAATTCGTCACTATCTTTTACAACTGCAGTGCCCTGCGGTTTTTGATTTGAGCAGGAAAAGGTTACAACCAACAAGAGAAAGATTGATAATAATTTTTTCATTTTAAATAATTTATAGTTAATAAATGCAAATATAATAAAACCTACAAAAGGGGATTGGCAACTGACTTAATGCGAAGTGTAGGGAGTGATTGTGGATTATGAGCTACCCTTAATAATTGGCCCTAATTCCTCTTTTAGTTTGTCAAACTCCTTCCTTGTCATCATTTCTATATCTAACAATTCTTTTGCTTCTTTTAGCTTGTTTATAGCATCTTCTCTTGTCATCTTCACATTACTCATTAAAATTTCTCCATAAGACCACGCATTATCCAAATCATTTACTGTTATATATTTATTCATTCCAAAAGCTCTTCCATTAATTTCTCCTATAATTGCGATAACTTTTAGTGGTTTTTTCCTACTACCCTTATGGTATAAAATTAGTTCCTTAACGATGGCAAAATCTCCTTTAAGATTAGTACCAACCCTAGTCGGAGTCTCTCCACCCATTGCTAACATAACATTTCCAAAACCGCCTGGCTTACCATAAGTAAGGTACTCGAATTCTTTTGAAGTCTTTGTGTTCGAAGTTGCGCCTCCAATAAAACCAGAACCAGCGCCTACTGTTCGTGTTCTTGAACTTTCTGTGGATGGTTCTCCAAATCTGATAGTATCTCCAACTTTTATAACATTGCTATCCTCAAACTCATATGAAAGAGTTCTTGTATTATTCTTTATACTCTTAAAAAATTCAATGTTATTAGCATCTTCATAGCTAAGGGCCTCAATTTGACCAAATGAAATAAAACAGTTTAATGCTGTAAGGGAGAATATTAATTTTTTCATAACTATGGTTTTGAATTACTAATATAACAAAACCTAAAAAAGGGGGTAGAAGATGTTCATTAGTTAAGTTTTAAATTAGGGATTGTTATTGTTTTAAGACAAAACCTCCAATTGTTTCCCTGTAATCAACTACAAAACCATTATCCGAGTTGAATTTTTTAAGTTCATTTGTTGGATTCCCTAATGATATGAATGATGACAATTCAAAAACCTCAAAAAATCTATCAAAGTTTTTTCCATTGATAAAGTCCAAACCGTGTTGCATTGCATCTTGACTATTTCTCCATCTCTCAATCAAAGTGACTTTTTTATTATCCTTAGAAATAAAATAGCCATAGACTGCAGGCGACTCAGTATTCTCAATAAATTCTGTTATAGATTGAGTAAAATCTTCAACATCGGTAGGGGAATTATCTTTAGTTGATAATTCAATCAAATAAACCAACTCTTCTGAATCTTTATCAATTATAATTGTCTCTGTTTTAATTTGATTACAACCAATTAATAATGTAAATATTGATGTGAGATAGATTAGTTTTTTCATATTAAAAAATTTATGGTTCTTACTACTAAAATAACAAAACCTAGAAAAGGGCATAGAACCAACAAGGCTAAAAGAGGAGGGTATGCCTGTTATTTAGCTAATAATTAAATTTATAAATTATATGACTATTTATTTGCCTCCATGAACATTGCAAGCTCTTTATTGAAAGCCTCGTCTGGAAAAATAGCACTTACTTCTATAATTTTGTCATTTTCCCATTTGTAACCAAAATAACAGTGATTCGATATTGTGTCGCCAGAAATTTTCGATATAGCAGTCCAGTCACTCCAATGACTTGTCCAAATACTTCCAAAATCATCAGAATATTTACCTCCAGCATTTTTTACGTCATTACCTACATAATTAACAGTCTCCATCCATCCTTCTGGAAAACTGATTTCACTAAACATAGCGTGATGAGTGTTTACTAAATCCTCAAAACCAGTTTTAGTCATTTCTATTTTATTAAATTTAATAATAGCATCATCAGAGATGATACTTGAATTAAAGCTATTATTTACATAACTCTTCATCATTTCAGAAATTTTCTGAGCTTTTTCATCTTTTATTTTAATTGTTGAATCTTGTTCTTTATTATTATTTGTACAGCCAATAATTAAAATAGATAGAAATAAAATTAAAATTTTTTTCATTTTAAATTATTTTAGATTAATAATCGCTAATATAACAAAACCTACAAAAGGGGTTCAAAGTTATTTAATTAGTCAAGAAATATTTTAACATATTTAACCAAAAAACCCTCTTTCAAGATTTTGTCTTAAATAAATGTAATCCACTTCTGGAAACTCTTTTTCGATCAAATTTTGGATTTCAAGGTATTTATTTTTTTGATTAATATTTAACTCATTTGAAAACTTAATCCATATGGATTGAATGGTTAAAATATTTTCGAACTCTCTACTGCTTAGGAGCTCTGGAATTGATTTAGGAAAATTAGTTTCTCCCATTTTGAAAGAATAATTTTCAAGTAATTCTCTATAACGAGTCAATTCAATAAGATTATAATTTTTTGATAAGAAAGGTAAAAAATATTGATGCAAGTCCAATCTATATTGCCTATCCTCCTCAATCATTAATGATATTAATTGAGGTAAGGAAGCAATTTCATTTTTAATTAAATCGTTTTCAATTAATAATAATTTTCCAGAATTTATTATTTCATTTAGTACACCATTTTGGGGAACAAAAATCCACCCTGATAATGAAATATAATTCATCAAGCTATCAAGAGATTTTTGCGACTTCCACTCTCCATTTTTACCCCTATTGTTCATAATGTACTGATTTACATCAATTATTTTATTTTTCTCCTCAATTACAACTTGAAGACTCTCAAGATTATTAGATATTTCATTGTGTAGTGATAAGAGAATCTTTTTTTCTTCGACTTTTTCTTTCCTGTATTCATTCCAGTTATTTACTTGAAGAGCTATAAGAATTCCAATGACTACAAGTATTACTTCACCAATAGAATATCTTAAATATTTACTTGTTTCCATGCTAACCAATTTTTTAAACCTGAAAAATCTCATTAGATAAATTTTATTATCTATTTGGTGCTTTTATATCCTCATAAATGAGTCTCTCAAATGAAGTAAAAAGGTTGAAGGCATTCATATCATTGAATGGATTTACCTGCGTCATGTAAACTAAAGCAAAGTCATTTTTAAAATCTATTGTAAAAAAAGTATTTCTAATTCCAGCCCAATACGCAGTTCCAACTGGTCTTACAATTGAATTTTCGTCATATCCCCATGCCAATGTCCAATTGTCATAGTTATCATAAAAAGTGTCTTTGTCACCTCTTGGTTCATTATTAGTTCTATTTGGAAAAGACCGATGGATTTGCTTAAATTTAGTAAGTTGAGGCGAATTTAATAAATCAAAAGTTTCCTCTTTTAATATTCTAATTCCATTTATTGCCCCTTTATTTATCATACACAAAAGAAATTTTCCATAGTCCTCTGGCGAACTACTTAGTCCACCTCCTGCATTAAACTTTGTAACCTTTTTTCTGACATAAGTATCCTGAGGTATAAGCTCTCCTTTATCCTTATCTCTTTTATAATATGTAACTGTTTTCTCAAACAATTCATCAGGAACATTAAACCAAGTGCTATTCATTTGGAGTGGTCCAGTTATATTTTTTCTCAAATAATCCTCAAGATTAATTCCTGAAATTTTTTCAATTAACACACCTACTCAATCAATATTAGTTCCATATAAAAAAGATGAACCAGCCTCAAAAACTCTCGGTTTATCATTGAATTGCCAAATAATTCCATCTTTAATTTTATTCCATTTGTTAAGTTTAGGACTTGTGAAATCATATCCAAATCCAGCAGTATGAGTTAAAAGATGTCTAAGAGTAATACTTTTTTTAGGTTTAACTATCTCATTGCTATCATTCAAAATAGGAATACTTGACATTTCAGGAAGTAATTTGTCAAGTGGTTCATCAAGGGTAATTTCCCCTCTCTCTACCAATTGTAAAGCAGCCACTTATGCAATTGCTTTTGTCATTGAAGCAATTCTGAAAATATTTTTCTTGCCTATTGTGTCATTTCTATCATATCTTGATGGGCCGAAGGAATAAAAGTCCATTTGACCTGATTTATGAATCTTACCCATCACAACTGCTGGTATATCTGTCTTCTTTATTTCACTTATAACTTTATTCTCAAATTCATTTTTATTATTTGATTGGCAAGAAATAAATAGTATAGGTAAAGTAAGAGCTGATTTTTTCATTTTAAATAGTTTATGGTTAGTAGTCACTAATATAAGAAAACAATATATGAGAATTAGAACTTATTATAATAGACTCTATTATTTTTAACAAAAAGTAATTAGATTTATAGAAATTTAGTTTTAAAATAAATGAAGATGAAGGATAAAAAATTAGATCTTCTAAAAACATTTTTTACTCTGTTTATTTCTATTTTCACTCTAACCTTATTTAATTATTGTGGTAGCAGTAATGATGAAGAATCTGAGTTATATGTAAATGAAGTATCTACACAAAATTCAAACGATGAATCTAATAACGGTAATTCAGAAAATACTAATTCCAACAACAATTCAAATGGAGAAACAAATTCTAATCTAAGCGAAGGAATTCCATCTGTAAAAATTTGGAGTGGGGCTTTAAAGACATTCGTCAAGGGAGATGAAATGGATCCAAAAAATCAATTAAATCAGGATAGAATAACTGATAATGTATGGATTACTAGAGGAAATGATGGAGGTCAGATATATAATGCAGCCAAAGAAAGTAATGATAATAAAACTCAAAGTCCAATTGGGACTCAGTGGGCTTTAGGAACATTAGATAAAGTAAATGATTTAAATTTTAAAAATTTTAGAGCTGCAGTCTCAAGTCCGAAAAATGTTGTTGGTAAGGATTTAGTTGTTCACCTTACTGATGATGATATATATTTAAGCATAAAATTTAAATCCTGGTCACAAGGAAAAAAAGGAGGTTTCTCATACGAGAGAAGCACTAAGTAGAAATACTTAATTAAACAAATACTATTATCAGCGCTGAAGTTCCACCAGCATTTAGAAAGACACTCAATTTTGATAATTCAACAAAGATGTGTTTTTACTTTCCTAATGCACAAACCAGCTGCAAGGATTGGACTGAACTTGAATTAAGCTATATTTAGGTTTTGTTATTTTAGTAAAATGAAAAATCTCATTAAATAAAATTAATCTACCTTTTGAATATAACTTTTATATTCTTTTGATTCTTTCCAATCTTTTTGTGAAATGTCTTTTGGGGTTTTCTGGCCGTCCTTCCAAATTAATTGTTCCCCTGGAGGTTTTGCTCCAACTAAGCGAAGATAAATTGCCCACTTACCTCTATGATGAGACTGATGCTCGAAACCTTTTCTTGCCAAACATTCTTTACTGCAATTCCACCTGTAATAATATGTGGTTTGATTAAGATTTGATTCACTATTTATTTGGTTAATCATTATATCATAGCTTCTGCTTACAAAAGCAATAACAGCCTTTTTAGATTGTAGTTCTGGTCTTTCATATATTTCTTTTAAATTACTTGCATCATATCCACCAGCAATCATCGCAGCATATCTAAAGTTTCCACTTGCTAAGTGAAGTGCTTCCTCTCTAAAAGATAATATCTCAGGAGTTGGCTTAAATTCATATTTACCCTCTGGCATCGCGTTTAGATATTTTAAAGTAAACTCTTTTCCTCTCTCAAAGTCAGAAATTAAATCACACGAAATTACAGGCTCATCAGAATTTTATTGTCCTAATGAAATTAATGGAATAAAAAGAAGCGTAATTAGTATTTGTTTCATTTTAAATAATTTATGGTTAATAATTGCTAATATAACAAAACCTAAAAAAGGGGATTAGGGAATATAATTGTAAATACAAATATTGTTTATACATAATATAAAAATATTATTATATTTACCTTGATTTTAAATTTAAGATGAGTTATGTTTGGTTTAAATGATGTTCAGTATTTATATGAATTTTTATTTTGGTTCGTAATATTTTTCGTTCTTAAGAGGGTTTGGCACAAACCAGAAATTCGCTTAGTTTACGGTTACAGTGTTGCTATAGTAAATTTAGTTGCTGTTTTCTTTTTTTCAATAGCCTCTATTAAAGGCGAAATGAATAGTATTGATTCATTTGCTTTTGGATTTTTGCATACTATGGTTGCCGTAGTGATGATAACTCTGGTTCAAATGAGTAAGAAAATTGAGGGCAAAAAAATTTCCACTAAATAGGTTTGAAAGAAAAACCCTCCACTTGGAAGGGCTGTTTTATTAGAGTTACTCTATCGTTTTCTTTTCTCCGCAAAGGTCTTGACCATAGAGTCTTTGCGCAAGAAGTAAGTCGCTTAAATATTCTTTTTGCTCGACAATTTTTCCATCATCGTTAAGAGTGTACTTGATAGCATAATTATTTTCATATTTTCCACCAATACCTTCCATTCTCCCTTCAGCAAAAACTATAGCTGTTTTTCCTTCAACAACAATACCTTTATATTCTCCTCCCACATCTCCAATGAGGAGTGAACCAAAGTATCCTGCGAATTCCAAAAACTCATCTCAACTATATGTTTTTGAAATATCTAGTTGTCCCATTAATACAAAAGTGAATTCTTCGGCTAATTGTGATTTCATTACTTCAATTTCACCGGCCATTTGCGCATTAAATGCTTTGAGCACAGTAGCCTTTGTTGTTTCGGTCAGTATTTCTTTTTGAGATTTAACTGGTCTGTTGTCACAAGAAAAAAGTATAATCAATAGTAAAATAAATAGTGAATTTTTCATTTTAAATAATTTATAAAGTTTTATCTATCATTGTAAAAGTTCCTCTACCTCTGATATCTCTTGAAGCTCCTGTCAGCTCCCTCATTTTTTTACTGACAAACTCATTTCCAAATAATTTTGTGTGATTAGGACTCATTTTTTTTCCATCAACATGAATTCTCCATGTGAAATGTGTAATATCTTCATATGCCGTGTCACTTCTATCAATAATTTTTGTTAGAGCCCACCATCTCATATTACCTTTCATTACTTCATCCAAAAAAATAGGTTTGTAAACATATGACTCGAAATTTTCATAATCATCTTGTTTTTGAATCATACCGTTACCCTCCATTTTATCTCCAATTTTTGGGTCTCCACCTGTTAATGGAGTTGCATCAATTAATTGTACACAATACCTCCTGTGAGCCTTAACTGGATTAAGACTTAAAACTTTATTCATATGTCTTGTTGAAACTTTACCCTTATTACTAAGTTTAACTGAGTTTACAATATTGGTATCATTTGTGTAATTATCCATTTCTTCCATAGTATTGAAAGTATTGAATGTAACGTAATCAGGAACCATTTCGTTATCTCCTTCTCTTGCAGACCTTTTCCATAAAGTCCATTCAATTTTTTCGCCTTTGTCGACAGAACTTTGATGATAATTTTTCCAAACCTTTTCAGTGGAGAGATATTGGCTTTCCATACCATCTTTTATAACAAAGAAATCAATTACTGCATATTGAGAGAAAGATAGATTACATGCAATTAATAGAATTAGAATACTTTTTTTCATTTTAAATTATTTATGGTTAATAATTGCTAATATAATAAAACCTACAAAAGAGGGGTAAAAAGGTAATTTTGTAATTTTATAAAATGAGAGTTTTTTTTACATGTTTAATCTTATTTTTTAGCTGCACAAAAGAATTAAAAAATGATATAAATAATCTTAACGAAATTATTGATTCAATGAGAGTTGAAATAGATTCATTGAATAGTAATTTAGCAAAGTTTAAACTTACAGAATCTCAATTAAATCAAATAATTAACGACATGGAGATTAAGGTTAATAACTTTAATTATATGTATGAAAGCGAAATAATTGGATGCTGGTTTAATGAGTCACTTGCCGTAGGAAATACACCTTTATTTATCGAAATCAATATTTTTAAAGGAGGTGTAGGTGCACTCGATTTTGGAGGGGGTGTATATCAAATTTTCTCATGGACCTCTGATGGAAATCAAATTACCTTACATTTTGGAGATGTACTTGATACAAGTTCTTTTGGGGTAATCTATAATTTCATAAACGATTCAGCATATATTTTATATGGTGAGATTTTTGATAATGATAGGCAAGTATCATTAGTTTCGAATGAAAATGGTAACGACAGTTTTATAATTAATAACTGGAGGGAGGAAGAGGTTTTATTTAATCGTTGTAACTAAAATAACAAAACCTACAAAAGGGGGTGAATTAATAGAACTTAAAGGTGGAGATATGCCTGTTGTAGAAACCTATTTTTATTTTTTTCTCATATAATAATCCTATGCCTGAACAAACAAGGGCCGCCCAAGATGCAAATAACAAATCATCAAAACCATTTTTAACATAACGAATTAAACAATATCCAGTAGCAAATAAAGCTGATACTATCCATAACCATTTTAAATATTTCATACCACTAAAATAACAAAACCTACAAAAGGAGTTTTGAAAACCATTTATTAAGGAGATTCCTCTTAACTATAAAAATTAATTTGGACAATAAAGGTCTCCTACTAAATATGAATTATAATCCGATTGTGAGACCTCTCCTGTTTTAGCTGGTGGACTAAACTCATCAATATTGCCAATATTAATACTTCCCCAATAAAAAAAAAATCTTTCATTAACTTTAACTTTTCTTGAAATCTCAAAGCAATCTTTCTCTTTAGTACAATAAGTGAAAATAATAAAGCAGCCCAACATCAAAATTAATTCTCTCATATCACTGAAATAAAAAACCCTCCATGAGGGAGGGCTTTTTAATTTTACTATTTAGCAGAAAAGAGTAATCTTGTAAGAACTTGATGATTCAAATCTCTCATCTCTGATAAAGGACCATATTTTTTATTTTCTTTATCCTTAATTGATTTAGGGGTGTTTACAACCCTGTTTAATTTATCTGAAATCTTATTGTAGCCATCCATTGAAAGATAGTCCCAACTCAATAATCCTCCTACTCTTGCATCATATCTCTCCCATGCATACCACGCTTGCTGATTAGAGTAATTTTTGTACTGTTTTGGTGAAAATTCCTTATTTCTATTTATATAGGCTTGCTTTTTTCCTGGTTTAGTTTTTATAAAATTAAAAGCTGCAAATTTTGCCGAACCTTCACCTTTGTTAACGCCAGCTACTTTTCTAACAACAGTCCTGTAAACAACCTCTCTCGATGATGAACGAACTTTATTAATTATACTCCTCATATTTTCACTCATTTCAGGAAAAACTTTTTCAGGAGTTACAGAGGGACAATTATATGTATCAGAATCTAAATTTAGAACGTCAACTGTCATATGGGTAAAGAGCTTTCTTCCCTCTGAATTGGGAAGAACTTCACGAAAAACCCAATTTCGCATACATCCATTTTTAACTCTTTCCTTCATCATTTCTCCTTGATACTCAATCATTGCCGTTTCGTAATCAGCCTCCATCCCAGGTTTAACTTTATAGAATCCGATTAATAATAATTGTTCTTGAGAAAATGTAGAATTAAAAAATAAGACACAAAATAATAATGTAAATAGATATTTCATCTTAAAAAATTTATGGTTAATAATTGTAAATATATAAAAACCTACAAAAGGTATTTCAAAAATTTAAGGTATTACTTGACGATACAGTTATTTATCTGAACATTCATCATTAAACCAGAACAACTTCCAATAACTGAGATTCTTTTACCTTTAGATAAACCCGCAACTATTGATTTTTCATTAAAATAACATTGAATGTCCCCGAAATATTGGTCACCTATAAGTGTTACATATGCGTTATCCATGATATCATTTCCTATATCGCGAATTATTCCCGATACCTGAATTATTTTTCCTTTGTATTTTTCATCAGCAGCGATTTCATTTGCGTTATATTCTTTGTAAAGTTTTCTTGCTGAAACTGTTACATTTGGTTTTGTATCAGAAGTTATTTTGGGGCCATCGTCTAAACCTTCAAACTCTTCTAAACTTCCAAATGCAATTAATACAAAAAAAATCAACGATATGAGAGATAAAAAGTTTTTCATAGAATTAGCATAATAACGATAATTGGAAAAATAATGTACATAATTAAGTCGATTAGGTCAAATGTTCCTGGAATTAATAAATAAAATTGGCTAATTTCTGAAATAATTCCGATGATTGGAATAATGATTGACCAGATTATACTTTTAAATGTTTTGTCTTTTCTGATATGGAAAATAAGTAATGTATATGACATAGCCCAAAGACCTCCAGGAACTGAGAAGACAATAACTTTTTCTAAAAAAGTGTGTGGGGAGGTTAGTGGAGTAAATAGGTTTCCAAATAATTTATTATAGACTAAAGTTTCAGTTCGAAATAAACCATATATCAGGCAGCCTTTTAAAAGGGGGATCCACCAAAAAATCGTCCATTTTTTCACTTAATAAAATTATGTGTCTTTTGAATCTAAAATAAAAAACTTAAAAATAGTGTTAGAAGCTATTTAATTACCGAAAATTATTTTCTTTAACTCTGCAGCTTTTTTTGTCACTCCAAACTGTTTTTCATACTAATTTTATATAAAATTAATATCATGAAATTTATTTTAATATTCTTACAACTGTTTTTTTTAAATGATTCGACTTTAGTAAATGATTATAATATTAATGTTACCGCAAAGAGTAGAGTAAATTATATCCTTGAAGGAGACGACGTAAATGGTGAGGTTTATGGTGATGACCCAGTAATAACAATTTTAGAGGGTAGTAAAGTAAGTTTTAATATTGATGCACCTGGACATCCATTTTTTATAAAAACAGTCCCAGGTACAGGGAAAAAAAATCAAGTTGAAGGAATCGAAAATAATGGGACAACTAAGGGCCTAATTGAATGGACCCCAATTGAAAAGGGAACTTATTTCTATCAATGTTCCAAACACAGAAGTATGTTTGGTAAGATAATTGTTATGTAATATCAATTAATTTATAACTTTCAATCCCGTTTTGTAAAAATTATTGCTCTAAATAAATAAAGAATATTATGTTTCGATTGCTCCGCTTTGCATTTAAAAACTATCAATACGCAATTATGGGTTACTCGTTATTCAAGGCTGCCAAGAGTAGGTATAAAAATAAAAAAGGCAATAATTGTAAGTATTAGAAATTAAATCGTAGTTATACCTTCATCATTATTTTGAAATGTTTGATTATCAAACCAACCAGATAAAAATTTTATATTAAATTTATTACTAATAACTAAATTAAAAACATGAATTCTTACATAGCTAACTTAATAAATTCAGTAACATTAATAACCATTGGCCTATGGGGGTATTTTGAGTCATCCTCTGTTACCGCATTAATCCCAGTTCTATTTGGTTTGATTTTGATTGTTTGTTCAAAGGGAGTAAAGAATCAAAACAAATTAATTGCCCACATAGCTGTTTTACTCACACTGATAATTTTGCTTTCACTTGCAGGCATGAGGTTACCAAAATCAATTGAATCTGGAGGCCTAGGACTTTTTAGAGTTCTTTGTATGATAGCAACATCATCTTTAGCTATGATTTTCTTTGTTAGAAGTTTTATTGATGCAAGAAGAAATAAGTCTTAATCTAAGATTTTTATTGTAGTATTAGTGAATATTAATTTCCTGATTTAGTATTTTTAAAATTATGATTAGAAAAATAAACGCTGTTTGGAATGGAAATGGAGCTGATGGTTCCGGAACTTTAACAGCTCAAAGCGGTGCTTTCGATAGCATGCCATATAGTTTTAAGACAAGGTTTGAAAATGACGATGGTAAACTAGGAACCAACCCAGAAGAGCTCATAGCTGCAGCAATTGCAGGCTGCTTTAATATGAAATTAAGCTTTGTATTAAATGAATCTAATTTCAGCCCTGAAGAGTTAAATACAGACGCATTACTGGTATTTGAAGAAGGAAAGGTTCTTTCAATTGAGTTGGATTTAAGGGGAAAAGTACCTAATATAACCAAGGAGAAGTTTCATGAGTTATCTATAGAAGCAAAAAACAATTGCCCAATCTCTGGGGTGTTAAATTGTAAAATTTCTTTAAATGCCTCTCTTATTTAAGTAATTTTAGTTGTAAACCATTCTGATAAGTTTAATCGATATATCTGAAGATGTTTATAATTTTGGTTTATGGGATTAAGAAGTATTTTTAAAGCAATATGCTTATTGGTTTTGATTATTCTGTATATCTCAGTTGGTGTAAAACATTTCACAAATCCCAAATTTTTTCTGGCTATTATGCCACCATATGTTCCTTTTCATAAATTGATGGTCTATTTGTCTGGGGCGCTTGAAATAGTTTTTGCCTTGATGATGGTTTTTAAGAAAACAAGATTTTATGGATGTTGGGGAATTATTTTTTTATTGATTGCTGTGTTCCCGGCGAATATTTATTTATATAATTATGAAATTCCACAAAAAATATTATCGATAACTAAGCATGAGGCTTTGATTAGACTTCCATATCAATTCCCTCTTTTATTATTTGCATTTTGGCATTCAAAAGAAAAGTCATCGATTAGATTAGACTTTCTTTGTTTTTTATTTTTCCCACCAACTATATATTATTTTGTTACTCTTTAATTAGATATAATTACAAATCAATTTTCTTGAAAAATTTTTTGAGCAACAGAAATTAAATGTTTTTAACTTTTTAAATTGAATAAAACATTTACACTTTAGTTAGGCGTTGAAATAATTATATAATTTGGATCAAATTTGGAGCTAAAATTTATAACTTGATTATAAGATTAAATTTTTACAAAAATATTAAACTAAGGTGAAAAAAATATTTTGATGGCTTTTAGGAGTAAACTATTATTGATTGGCGCAACTATTTTCATTTTATTAAATAGCCCTATAAGGGCGCAAAATTTTTTTAAGCACGACTCTCTTTTTATTGATCAGAAACCATTAAAAATAAGACTTAATTACTCTAATAATTATTTAAACAAAAACACAAATGACTCTACTTTGATGAAGACTAAATTAATCTTTAAACAAGAAAATAAAAATAAAGAGATTGATGTTTCACTTAGAGCTAGAGGAAATTTTAGAAGAAAGCACTGCTATTTCACCCCAGTTAAAATCAAGATTAAAAGAAGGGATGCATCGAATACAATATTTAGTGATAACAGAACATTGAAACTGGTTCTACCCTGTAAAAATGAAAGGGATAAAAATGATAATATATTGAAAGAGTTTATAGCGTATAAAATTTATGAAATCATTTCACCTTTTTATTTTAAAACTAGAAGACTTGAAATAAATTACACTGATCAAAAACGCAAAAATCAAAAAAATTTCAATTTAATAGGGTTTTTTATAGAAGATGATGATAAGGTTGCTAAAAGATTTGATAGTAAAATAATTAAAAGAAAAATCAGTCCTCTTGCAATGGATGATTTTAATTCTGTCAACTTGTCTTTTTTTAATTTTTTGATTGGAAACACTGATTTTTCGTCGGCGCATCAACATAACGGTAAATTACTTTTTTATGAAAAAAAAATAATTTCGATACCTTATGATTTCGATTTAACCGGCTGGGTTAAACCAAAATATGGATTGGGAATAACGAACCGACTAGGATATTCATTCGAGGAGAGAAATTATATTGGCTTTAAAAGGGAAAAGAGCATATACAGTAAAGTAAGAAATCATTATTTGACATTAAAAGAAAAGATATTAAAGACAGTTGAATTATATGAGCCTGAATTTGAATACAAAAAGTCATATAATTTAATGATGAATTATCTTGGAGAGTTTTATGAAATTTTAGAAAACGACAACCTCTATAATAGTTTAATTATTTCCAAAGCTAAATAAGAAATTTTAATAGAAATGTTTAGATAGGAAATATGCTATTTAATAATTCCTGAAAGATTAAAAAGAGATACAAACTCCCAAACGATTTGACTTGAACTTTTTCCTCCGTACCTAATATTATCATCCCATGTATGCCCACCATTTATTATTTTAAAGTGACGCACATAAGTATCCCCATTTAAATCATTATAGTCATATTGATTAAAACCATTGTTTTCACTTATTTCTTCGATTTCTGATTGATTTAAATTTCTCCAAAAATTAACCACATCAGCTGCAGATTTTAAACCAGTAGTTCCATTATAAGGTACATCATAGTCTGCTGTTCCATGAATATTAATAACTCCAATTGGAGCTGATGCTGCACAATTATTTAGGGTACTGCTAAGCATTGTTCCAGCGACTGATCCAACAGCAGCAATTTTATTACTCAGCCTACACGCTAAACCGTAAATCAAATATCCTCCGTTGGAATAACCACTTGCATAAACCCTAGAAAGATCAATATTTAATTCTTCATCGAGGGAGTCAATAATTACCTCTACAAAACCTATATCATCTATATCGCTTTTATTATTTCCGCCAATGGGATCTGGGTTCCAATGAGGGAATCCGCTGCTAAGTTGAGCCCCTTGGGGATATACCAGAATAAAGTTTTCAGATTCAGCTAGTGGTCGCATGTCGGCACTGATCATTTGTGCTTCAGCACTTCCACTAAATCCGTGAAAATTCAACATTAAGGGCAATTGAGTGCCCACACTGTAGGATTCAGGAACATATAAAATATATGTTCTTCGAATTCCATCATGAATTATTGAACGCTGCGAAAGTCCAATTATTTGAGTTTCTTCTGAAGTTTCTATTTCTTTATTATTGCAACTTAATAACGAGAAAAAAAGGATGATAAATAATAGAGAGTATTTATTCATGGGAATTATAAAATTAAAAAATCCTAATGAAATAAGGGGTTATTTTTTTAAATGAAAAGCAACATATTTATTTCCAGAGGGCGTTCCCATTTTTCCTCCGCCGCACGCTATTACAACATATTGTTTCCCGTCTTTTTTATAAGTAATTGGAGTGGCGTAGCCTCCTGCAGGAAGTTTATATTTCCATAATTCCTCTCCAGTTTCTTTGTTAAATGCTCTAAAATAATGATCGTTAGTAGCTCCAATAAAAATTAAATTTCCTGCTGAAATTAAAGGTCCACCATAATTTTCAGTTCCAGTTTTAGGATAACCTTTTGCAGTTAGTTCCTCATATTCTCCAAGAGGAACTTTCCATAAAATTTCACCTTTATTGAGGTCAATGGCATTTAATGTCCCCCAGGGAGGAGCTACAGCAGGATATCCGTCTTCATTTAAAAATCTACCTGCAATATTTACTGAATATGGAAGTGCCTTTCTACTGGGTTTTTGTAGCTCTTTTTTGGGAATAGTTATTGAATAATCCGATAAAAGATAGGCAGATAGTGATTTGAGTTCTATTGTTGTCAAACTTGGAAATCCCATCATAGCTCCTCTACCTTCAGTAATTATTTTTCTAAGTGATAGGTGTCCATATTGCTCATTTAGATTTTTTAAATTAGGGAAATCACTTCTACCTCCTTTATTAATACCGTGACAGTTAGCACAATATTGTTGGTAGATTCCAGCGCCATAATTTATTACAGGATTAGAACTATCGAAATCGAGCTTTTTAGCTTTTAAAACCCAAGGCATTTCGTTTGCATTAACATACATTACTCCATTATTTGGATCGAACCCAGCACCGCCCCATTCTGCACCTCCATCAAATCCTGGAAAAATAATTACCCCTTTTTCATCGGGGGGAATAAATTGCCCTCCAGAGGTTAATTCATTAAATTTTTCAACAATTGATTTTTCATTAGCCTTTCCATGTGGACCCCAAGAAACCATTGCTTTTGTATTTGCAAATGAGTCGCTTATCATGTCCCGTGAAAACTCTTGACGTGCAATAGGAGGAATTTTTGTGGGCAATGGTTGGGTTGGCCACGCCTGTTCTCCGACTAACTTGGAGGCTGGGAAATTCTTTTCCTCAATTGGAAATATTGGAGTCCCATCTGCGCGATCAAAGACAAAAATATGCCCTGATTTAGTCACTTGCGCAACTGCTTCAATTATTTTTCCAGAAATATTAATGGTAATCAAATTAGGAGGAGCTGGAAGATCACGATCCCAAAGGTCATGATGCACAAATTGATAGTGCCAAATTCGTTTGCCAGTAAGCGCATCAATGGCCAGTAGAGAGTTAGCAAATAAGTTTTCTCCTTTACGGTTTCCTCCATAAAAGTCAGGAGAGGCAGATCCAGTTGGAATATATACAATTCCGGTTTTTTCATCCATGCTCATTCCAGACCATGAGTTAGCACCACCAATATGTTTCCATGCATCTTTGGGCCATGTCTCATATCCATATTCTCCAGGGTGAGGCACAGTATTAAATCTCCAGACCATTTTACCTGTTTTGAGATCGTATGCACGAATATGACCAGGCGAAGCTCCAGCACTCTCATGAACTCTTGTGCCTTGGACTAGAATATTTTTATAGACAGCTCCTGGAGTATTGGCAATTACACTTAGCTTTTCAAAAGGCTTTCCAAGTCCTTTTCTTAAATCTATTTTCCCCTCCTCTCCAAAAGATGATTCTATTTCTCCCGTTTTTGCATCAATAGCGTAGAGGTATTTCCAAGCTGAATAAATAATTCTTCCATTTGAGTCATCATTCCAATAAATAAGTCCTCTATTCACTCCAAAACCAGCTTGTCCGGATTCATGTGGACTAAACCTCCAAAGTTCTTCGCCGCTTCCTGCATCGATTGCAAATAATTCAAGAGAAGGGTTGGTACCATATAGGACTCCATCAACAACTATTGGACTGCACTGGATTTGAGTGTACTTACCTATTTGCCCAGATTCGTATTCCCAGGCTAATTCTAATAAATTTATATTTCCAGCGTTAATTTGTTTTAATTCGGAAAAGTGTGATCGAGATTGGTTGCCTAAATAAGTATTCCAGTCAATATCATTATTACACGATAATATTAATAAAACTATTGCACCTAAAGCTATATTTTTAATCTTCATCATCTTAATAAACAACTTGATTTTAAGCAAGTTATCATTTAATATTTATAAATATAAAAATTACTATAAGAATTGATATGATTTTTAACGAGTTATACCTTTTCTGATTTTTTTATTAAATTATGATAGTTTTAATACCAAACGACAAATCAAATGATAAAAAGCCTCAAAAAAAATTCAATAATTGCTTTTACATTTCTTTTTAATATTATTTGTTCTGGACAAAATGATATTGTTGAAAAACCTAATGTTGTTTTTATAGCTGTGGATGATTTAAATGATTGGACAGGGTATATGGGAGGCCACCCCCAAGCTAAAACTCCAAATATTGACAGATTAGCGAATAAAGGGATTGCATTTACAAGAGCATATTCTTCATCTCCCCTTTGTAATCCTTCAAGGATCAGCTTGCTTACTGGAATACTTCCGTCTAATTCTGGTGTTTATGGTAATCAAGAAAATTTTAGAGAATATTTACCAAAGGCATTAACATTGATGCAATACTTTAAAAAATATGGGTATAAAACAATGGGGGGAGGAAAAATTTTTCATAGATATAATCATATTGGGGATTCAGCCTCATGGGATCAATATTTTATAATTAAAACAGATATGCGAAATCCACGCAATGCTAACTCAAAATTTAACGGGAGGGATAAAACCCTTCCCAATAAAAATTTTTTTAATTGGGGTCCAATTGATGTTAATGATGAAGAAATGAGCGATGTAAAAGTTGCTAATTGGGCAATATCTGAAATTGAAAAAGAACATGAAAAACCATTTTTTTTAGCTTTTGGATTTACAAAACCACATTTACCATGGTATGTTCCTAGAAAATATTTTAAAAAATTTCCATTAGATGAGATAATATTACCAACTGTTTTAGATGAGGACTTAAATGACCTCCCACCTTTTGGGAAAAAATTAGCAAAAGAGGTTTATCAAGTTTCAACTGGCAAGAATTTTAGTGGAATTGGAGTTAACGAGCATAAGCTAGTTTTAAAACATGAACAATGGGCTAAAGGTGTACAAGCCTATTTAGCAACAATTAATTTTGCGGATAAATATTTGGGTAATTTTTTGGACGCTTTAGATAAAAGTAAATATGCAGATAATACAATTGTAGTTCTTTGGGGTGATCATGGGTGGCATCTGGGAGAAAAAGAACATTGGCGTAAAATGGCATTATGGGAAGACTCAACTCGGACACCTTTGATAATTTACCAGCCAAATAAGATTAAAAATAATTCAATAGTGGATACACCAATAAGTTTTATTGATATCTATCCAACGTTAATTGATATGTGTGGATTGCCTCCTAAAAAAGATGATATTGACGGAAAAAGTTTTTTTCAATTACTTAAAAATCCAAGTCAAAATTGGGATAAACCAGTACTAATGACTTTTGGTGAAGGGAATCACGCAGTAAGAACAACTAGGTGGCGTTATATTCAGTATTATGATGGGACAAATGAGCTTTACGACCATAAGAACGACCCGAATGAATGGATAAATATTTCAGATAATAAGAAGTATCATAAGATTATTGAAGGGTTAAAGCAGTACATCCCAAAAAAGGAAAAAGCTCAATTAATTTCTCATAATAATATGGCATCTGAATTAATAAGAAGATAAAAAATGAAAATAAAATTATTAATTTTTTGTTTGATTTCAGTAGGTTTAATAGCTCAAGAAAATCAAATTGATAAAAAAATAGAAAAATCGCTAAACAAAAAAAATATCACCCCATTATTAAAACCCTCAATTATTATTGATACAGATGCTAATAATGAAGTTGATGATCAACATGCATTGGCATATTTATTTTTTAATTCAGATTTTTTTGACATTAGAGGTGTTACTATTAATGCTACCGCTAATGGGGGAAATATTCAACAGCATTATGATGAAGCTAAGCGTGTAATCCAATTATGTGGTGGGAGAAATAAAACACCTATTTTAAAAGGAGCTCTTGGAAATTTTTCTAACATTAAGAAAAGTATTAATAACTCTAATTTTGATGGTTCTAATGCTGTTAACTTTATTATTAAAGAAGCATCAAAATTTAGTCAAGAAAATAAGTTGATTGTTTTAGCAGTAGGAAAACTCACAAATATTGCCTTAGCAATCAAAAAAGAGCCTCTAATTACACCAAAAATCCGTCTTGTATGGCTTGGTTCAAATTACCCAGAACCTGGTGAGTATAATCTTATAAATGATATTGATTCAATGAATTTTTTATTGAATACACAAATAAATTTTGAAATAGTAACTGTTCGTTATGGAAAAATTACAGGAACTGATTTTGTTAATGTTGATAAGAATGAAGTTGAATTAAACTTTCCTAGCCTTGGAATTGAGATAGATACTCCAGTAATTGGAAGACATGGGGGGAAATTTTATAAATTTGGAGATTATTCTAAAAGCTTATTTGACAATATTTCATTTCGTGGAAATCCTCCAACTCGAGCACTATTTGACATGGCAGCCGTTGCCATTTTAAAAAACCCATTATGGGCAAAGTCATTTGAAATACCTAATCCAATTATGGTAGATGAAAAGTGGGTTGATCGTCCAAAAAATAATAACAAACTTAAAGTATGGGAAAATTTTGAAAGAAAATTAATATTAGACGATTTTTATGACTCTTTAACAATTGAAAATTAATTTTCTTCAACTAGTCCCTGCACCTCGGAAGAACCTTTAATCCAAGCGGCTCCTTTATATTTCGTTTTTATGACCCTTCTTCCTTCCCCACCTATATTATCTGGCAGTCCTTTCCAAGGGTATAGATTTGTTTTTATTTCAACTAGTAATTGATCAATAACACCAATTAATGAATCTTGCTTAGGATGACTTTTAAATAAATTATTTTTTTGCGAAAAATCCTGATTCAAGTCATAAAGCTCATATCTTTTTAAAGAGATATTTTTAATATAATTTAAGTCTCTTTTTGAAAAACCGTGAGTTCTAGGAATAGTGTCAAGGTCAGCACCTAAAAGTATTTTGTCTCCAAGTCGAACAGCTATCTCAGGAACCTGTCTGTAGAAAAACCAAGAAAGAGGACTATTACGTTTATAAGGAGCTTTTTCAAGAAGAGGTAGAAAACTTGTTCCATCGACATTCTTTGGCAACTCGGTATTCAGAATATCGCAAATAGTTGGTACTATGTCAATTAGTCCGACTGGAGTATTAATTTGATTTTTTTTAAATTGTTTTTTTGGCCACCGCATAATTCCTGGCACACGAATACCTCCTTCGTAAAGATAGCTTTTACCATTTCGAAGCCCTCCATTTGATTCCCATCGGTATGATCCATTGTCGGAAGCAAAAAATATAATAGTGTTATCAGCAATATTTTTTTCCTCAAGGTAATCAAGGATCTTTCCTATTGCAAGATCTAGATTATCGATATTTGCAAGGTACTCAGCATCTCTTTTTTCTTCATCAGAATATTTAACTACAAGCTTTGGAGGAGAGGATACTACTGTATGTGGTTCGTGAAAAGCAACATAAAGAAAAAAGGGGTTATCGGAGTTTTTTTTGAGCCAGTTAATGGAGTCTTCGGCAAGAATTTGGCATGAGTATCCCTTTGTTTCACCAACTGGGGATCCATTTCTTATAAAATTTGTTGGATTGAGGTGAGAGGGTTCTGACTGGGACTCAGTTCCAAAAAAATAATCAAACCCATGATCAGATGGTTGAGGATGGTTTAGCTTAGGGGAGAAACTTCCTAAGTGCCACTTTCCCACAGCAGCCGTAGAATATCCAATAGATTTTAATATTTTGGCAATGGTAGTTTCACTTTGAGGTAAATGCATAGGATGATTACTAGGCATTGGCAAGTAACTATACATTCCAACTTTTGAGGGTTTTTTTCCAGTTAATAGTCCTGCTCTTGATGGGGAGCAATTTGGGGCAGCTGCATAAAAGTTTTTAAACCAAACGCCCTCTGCAGCTAGGCGATTCATATTTGGTGTATCAGTCGCTCCACCAATAAATTCAAAATCTCCATATCCCATATCATCCGCCAAAAGAAAAACAATATTCGGCTTTGTTATTTGGTTGTTTTTTTCACTACAACTAAATAAAATTGATATTAACCAGATAGATAAAATGAAATTAAGTTTAAACATAATATTTTTTAGTTGATTATATTGTAGATGGTCTAATTTTTAGTTAAATAACTATTTTAAAAACTTTAGTTTACAATCAATTGGAATCAATTCTTTGTGTAGGTAATCATTTCAGTAATTATAAATGGAACTTTAGGATTAGGATTCATTACCTTAATTTTCAATTCATGTTCCCCTTCTGGAAGTTCATACTTAAAAAATAGTTCAGGTGACCTTTTAGTGAAACTGATCGGTAAATCCATAGTTTTTTCTAGTTTTCCATCAATTGAGAACTCAACCTTGTATGAAAAGTCTTTTAATGGATCATCTTTTCCCCATTTTTTATGACGCCACTCATCTCCTAAAGATCCATTTAGCACAACACCTATCCCTGAAAAACTAATAGTTTTCTCAAAAGGATCACTTACAGATTTACTTGCATCAATAATTACGCCCCTATTAACGGGAATAAAATTTTGAGTCCCGAAGTTGATTAATTGATTTACATGTGTGTAGCTTAATAATTTATACCCTGGAAAATTTTCCTCAAAAGGAGCAGTTTTGGAAGGTTGATTTTTTATATAAATTTTCTCTTTATCTATCTTCCCACCGTTATTTACAATCATTCTCTTAGCATGATCGTAACTAATCTTATATACATCGTTTAACGACATATCTGTAAAGCTGAATTTCATATCCTCGATAGTATCAAGTCCTTGCAACCAAAATTCAGGGATTTTTTTAAAACCTGTAGATGCAGCTAGAACCGCCATTGCGGTAGCCGGATTACAGTCAGAATCTTGACCTGCTCTAGTCGATATATCTAATGTTCTTGTGAAATCTCCGTCACCATATAACATTCCCAAAACAACGTAAGCAGCATTAATTTTTGCATCAATATTAAAATCATCATTTACCCCTCTAGGACAACCAATATCATTTCCCCATTTTTCTTCAATTAATCTCCAGTTTTTTTTCCAATCTGAAGGATATTCTTTATGCCATCTCACAACATCATTTATGCATTGAAAAAAAGTACTTTTTGAGGGAATAATTTTTAAAGCATTATTAATTATCTTATTAATATCTTTCTCAACAAATGCATAACTATACATCCCCGCGACAAAAACCCCACCATAGTAACCATCTCCAGAATTCATTATATGTCCAACTCTATCACAAATCTCAAGTGCTGCGTTAGGCATTCCAGGGGTCATAATGCCAGCAAAGTCTGCTTCAATTTGGAAATCAATATCGTCAGCGTGTGGGTTGTTTAACCAATGCCCTGATTCAGGTGCTTGGATCCCATTTAAATAATTATACCTTCCCTGTTGATTTGCATGCCACAAGATGTAATCAGCTTCAGAGTAGGCTCTTAAAAAAGAGGACTGAGGGGCATTTAACCCCTCTCTCTCGAGAACCTCAACAAATGTTAAGTCCATATAGATATCGTCATACAGTCCTTTTCGATTTTTCATCCAAAAAGGTAGAACATTTTCGTCCCACTCATTGTGGATCGAATATGACTCATAATCATGGATTATTCTTTTATTATGACGAAATTCAGTTGGTCCCCCATAGGTTACACCGATTGTTTGGGCTGCCCATGCCCCTTTAATTTTATCTCTAAGTTCATCATGTGTTATCACAAAGTAATGTGGAGAACTTTCTTCAAGCTTGATGTTAGGATTTTTTTGAGAATAACAATTTGTTATGATTAAAGCTATTATCAATAATTTTAAAAAGTTTAATATTTTCACGATTAGGTTTTTTATTTCATCATCAATATATAAAATAATTGAATTAAAACAAACGGTTGTGCTAAGTGATGTGAAATTAAATCTTTAAAAAAACCATCTACACATTAATCCTTGATATGGATTCTCTATATTTAATTTCAGGTTTTAGAATCAACCCACCTGCATTGAGTTTATTACCCTCGCGTATTAAAGACATTAACTTTTTCATGGCCATTTTGCATATTATATCAACTGGCTGTGCAATCGAGGTAATAGGAGTAGATAAATAATCCAAATATATATTGTCATCGTAAGTAATTATTGAAATATCATCACAAATCTGAATATTTTCGTCTTTCAAAGCTTTAATACATCCAAATGCTATTGTATTTCCTAGTGTAAAAATAGCTGTTGGCCTTGTCTTACTTTGAAGCAACATTTTTGTTTCTAAATAACCATTTTCTATACTAAACGCATCACCAACTATTTTAATATTCTTGATTCCCGCATCACTCATTGCCGATTTGAAGCCAT
>CABXUL010000024.1 GCA_902515395.1 uncultured Bacteroidota bacterium
AATTGTTCGTTTTTTTACTGTAAAGAGAGTTAGTGATGCTAGAAAATCTGCTGGATGGGCCTTGCTTTTTATAGCTATTCTATATACTACTGCACCAGCGGTTGCAGTTTTTTCTAGAACTAACCTAATCGAAACAGTAAGTAACAAATCCTACGCTGATCTTCCAGAATGGTTTGAAAAGTGGGAAGGAACTGGTCTAATTAATCATGACGATAAAAATCAAGATGGTCTAATTCAATATGTTGCGGATCCAGAAGTGAATGAATTAAAGGTCGATGCAGATATTATGGTATTAGCCAATCCAGAAATCGCCAACCTCCCCAATTGGGTGATTGCAATAATGGCTGCGGGAGCACTGGCAGCAGCACTTTCTACTGCCGCAGGACTACTATTAGTTATTTCTTCCTCCGTATCTCACGACCTAATTAAGAAAATGATAAAACCTGATGTAAGTGAAAAAGGAGAGCTCATAGCTGCACGTTTGTCTGCTGTTGGAGCAGTTATGTTAGCAGCTTACTTTGGTATTAACCCACCTGGATTTGTAGCAGCGACTGTTGCTTTAGCTTTTGGACTTGCCGCGGCATCCTTTTTTCCTGCAATAGTAATGGGAATTTTTAGTAAAAAAATGAACAAAGAAGGGGCTGTAACCGGAATGTTAATCGGCGTTCTACTAATGCTTTTTTATATGACTAAATTCAAATTTGGTTGGTTTGGTGGTGGAACTGAAAAAGATTGGTGGTTTGGTATCTCTCCAGAGGGTTTTGGAACCTTTGCTATGATGGTCAACTTCGCCGTTTCAATTATAATATCAAAATTTACGCCTGCACCAGATAGTGAAATTCAGGCATTAGTTGAAAACATTAGGAATCCAGATGATAGTTAAATTAATTATGCTTAGATTTTATTTTTTAATACCAATCATTTTATTTGTTTTAAACTGTTTAGTAGCACAAGAAAAACCCATTTCCTTGGAGGGAATAGACTTGAGAATTATTAGTATGCATTATGATTGGGCAAACCTCGCTCGATATGAAGACAAAAACAAAGAGGTCGTCATTAACCAAAATGAAGATAGAGTGGTTTTTATGGGTAACTCTATTACTGAGGGCTGGAAAAATCAAATGCCTACTATGTTTGATAATCAAACCTTTATTAATAGAGGAATAAGCGGTCAGACTACACCGCAGATGCTTCTCCGTTTTAGAGCTGACGTAATCGAGCTTAAACCTGAGGTGGTGGTGATTCTGGCTGGCACAAATGATATTGCGGGTAATACACCTTTGAGGGATTTAGAGTCTGTAGCAGGAAATTTGGCTTCTATGGGTGAGTTGGCAAAACATCACAATATCAAAGTTATTTTGTGTTCTGTTCTTCCTGCTTCAGATTATCCATGGAGAACTGGAAAAAATCCTGATACCCAAATTCCTATACTAAATGAATTAATTAGGGATTATGCTGAAGAAGAAGGTTTTTACTATCTAGATTATTTTAATTCTATGACTGACGGGAATAATGGTTTGAAGGCAAATTATGGCAGTGATGGAGTTCACCCTAACATTAGAGGCTATAGGGTAATGCGAAAAATGGTATTAAAGGCTATCGATAAAATATTGTAATTCTTTTTGGATGATTTATTTTATTTTTTCAAAATATTCAAATTAAATAAATAAAAAATCATTTTATATTAGTAATGAAATATTAAAAAAATAATGTAAACTTTTAGATTAATGAAAAGAAAAGAATTTATATCACTCACGGGTTTAACATCACTGGGGATTATATTTCCATCCGAAATAACTGGAAAATTAACTGTCGAAAAAAATAAAATTTCTCTAGCACAATGGTCAATGAATAAATCTTTTTTTTCTGGTAAAAAAAATGCATTAAAATTTCCGGGATTTGCCGCTGAACTTGGTTTTGATGGAGTAGAATATGTAAATCAATTTTATTTTGATTACCTCAAAAGTGGATCAATTTCTTCAAAGAATGTTAGAATCCTAGCAAGAAAGTTAAATAAAAATGCTAAAGAAAATGAAATTGCAAATGTATTAATAATGGTTGATCATGAGGGAGAGTTAGCTAGCAATGACAGTAAGAAAATTTCTATATCAATAGATCAACATAAAAAATGGATAGAATTAGCTGCTGAACTTAACTGTGAGTCTGTTAGAGTAAATTTAAGTGGATCTGAAGACCAAGAGGAGTGGGTTAAAAGATCAGTTGATGGTTTGACTGGATTAGCTGAATTTGCTAAACAACATTATTTAAATATAATTGTGGAAAATCATGGTGGATTTTCATCAAATGCCATGTTACTTGCTAAAGTGATGAAAAAAACCAATTTAGATAACTGTGGAACTCTACCAGATTTTGGAAATTTTTGTATTGAGGGAGGCTATGGAACATGCGCTAAATGGTATGACATGTATAAAGGGGTAGCCGAATTAATGCCCTATGCCAAGTCAGTAAGTGCTAAAACTTATAATTTTGACAGTGATGGAAACGAAACCAAAATTGATTATAAAAAGATGATGAAAATTGTAAAGGATAATAATTACAAAGGATTCATTGGCGTCGAATATGAAGGTCAGGTTCTTAGTGAAAAAGATGGAATTCTTGCAACTAAGAAATTAATTAAACGCTTCATTTAAATCAAAACGGATTAATTTTCCCTTCAAAATTATAACTCTTCAATTCTAATATTTTTCCATCTCACTTTGATTCCTCCTCCATTATGAATCTGAAGTGCTATTGATCCTTTTCCTTTTCCTATCTTTTTGTCTTCCAGTTCAATCATCTTAATACCATTAAGCCATGTGGTTACAGAGTTACCCTTTACCTTTATTTTCATTTGGTTCCATTTACCCATTCTTAGTACACCATCTTTACTAGGATTAGGTTTAATTAACCATCCCCTTCCATAAGATTCGTAAATACCTCCTGTATTTTTTTTTGGAGGGGCTACCTCGACCTGCCAACCGCTAATTTTTATGCCTTCAATTGTTGATCTAAAGAAAACCCCACTATTTCCATCTGACTCCTGTTTGAATTCTAAAGAAAGCATAAAATCATTGTACAATTTTTCTGTCGATAAATAGCCATATTTTCCCTCTGGACCACTCTCACAAACTAATTGCCCTTTTTGAACATACCATTTTTCCGTACCGTGAATTTTCCATCCTTCAAGATTTTTGCCATTAAATATTTCATTTTTTTGAGCTTTGAGTTCAAATAATATTAATGAACAAATAATTATTAAGAATAATTTTTTCATTTGTATAGATTTATTAGTATAATTATTAAAAATTGGGAGTTTTACTAAAAATAGTTGAAAAAACTTCAAAAGGTGATTAATAATGTAGCGAGGGGGAGACTTGAACTCCCGACCTCCGGGTTATGAATCCGACGCTCTAACCTGCTGAGCTACCTCGCCATTATATAATCGACAAATATAAATTTTTTAATTCACAGCCCACTATTTCGACTTTTAAAAAAAACAAAGTTTATAAGTTACACCTTAACTTTTTTATATATATTACAATTAAAATTACCCCTAATAAATGAGTTCAAAATCCTTCTTTTCCATAGAATTTGATTTTCATGCTTCACCTCAGCTATTGTATCAGTATTTATCAACGCCATCAGGCTTGTCTGAGTGGTTTGCAGACAATGTTAATTCTAGGGGAGAAAATTTTGAATTTATTTGGGATGACGGAGAAGAACATGCTAAATTAATTCATAGTAAAAATAATGAGAGAATTCGTTTTCAATGGATTAATGGAGAAGAAGATGAAGCAGATTGTTATTTTGAATTTAAAATTGAAGTAGATGAGATAACTAAAGATGTTTCTCTAATAGTATCAGATTTTTCTGAAGAAGATGAACTTGAAGAATCAAAATTGCTTTGGGAAAATCTTATTTCAGACCTAAAACAGGTGCTAGGTTCTGCATAAATACATCAGTTTATAGATGATTAACTTTGACGGAACATGTTACCAAAAGCTCTCTGATGTTCCCAATAAATTAATTAATCGTTTTTCGAAATTACCAATACATACTCATCATTTTATTACCATTAATACAAAATTAATCCAATTGGAGGCTAATTATTTTTCAATTATGGCTGCGCTTCGAAGATCAAGAGTTATAATTCCAATGAAATACACTCTTGAGTATTTTCAAGATCAAGCAGAATTGATCATTGATGAAAATAAAGCGGCTAAATATTCATTAATTCTTATTCAATTTTTTAGAAATAATATTCCAACTAAACAAGTGCCAATTTGTGATTGTAGTTTTTATATGCAAAATCTTAAAGTTGATTGGAAAAATGAAGCCATTAGTTTGACGTTGTATAAAGATCATTCTATTTTGGCTGCAGTTTACTCTAATCTTTTTCAGACTAATGAGCCGCTTCGAAAACTTGCTGAGGTGTATGCTTTTGAAAACGACTTTGAAGCCTGTTTGTTGATTAATAACGAAAAAAAAATAGTTGAAAGTACACGCGGAGCGGTATTTTTGATATTTGATTATAAAATATACACGCCGCCGCTTAGCTCTGGTGTTGTAAATTCTGTTTCAAGGGAAGTTCTAATTGACTTTATTAATAAAAATAATTCCTATAAGATTATCGAGGCGGACATTCCAGTTTTTAATTTGCAGCGCGCTGATGAGATATTTCTTTTTTCCTTTCAGCATGGATTGACTAAAATTATTAAATTTAGGAAGAAAGTGTATAGTTCCGAGAAATCAAAAACAATTGAGGGATTATTTTCTGATCACCTTGGAATCAGTTTTGAAATGGGTTTTCAGGAGTATTAGACCAGAGTATATATTCACCACCCAGAGCTATCATTTGATTTTTCCAAAGTGCTTCTGAGTCAAGACTTAAAATTTTATCTTTAAATGGATTTTCGGCTAGCACCCATGCATTGGAGTTTATTTCTGCTTCTAATTGTTCATTTGACCAACCCGAATATCCTAAAAAAAATCGAATATTGTTTTTCGTTAGAATACCTTCATTGACAAGTGTAACTAATTTTTCTAAGTCACCTCCCCAAAAAAGATTATTATCAATTTTAATACTATTGGGAATTAAATGACCTGCATTGTGGATTATAAATAAGTTATCCTGCTCTACTGGACCTCCAAAGTATAATTTAAAATCACTTATGATTTCTGGCATCACTTCATTAATTGAGTAGGTTAAGGGTTTATTGACAATAAAGCCCAGTATTTCAGATTCTTTCTTGTTTGCTATAATAACGACTGATCTATGAAAATTTAGATCACCAAAAGCCGATGGTTCCGAAATTAGTATATTTCCTTGCACCATTATTTTTAAAGTTTTTTTAATTTTTACTAGACCTCTTTACACAATAAATAAGAAAAAAAAAGCTTCTCAATTGAGAAGCTTTTTTAAATTTTAAAACTTAATTTAGTTTACAGAGCTAGATAAATCAGCACCAGCCTTGAATTTAACTACATTCTTTGCTGAAATTTGAATAGTCGCACCTGTTTGAGGATTTCTACCCTCTCTTGCAGCTCTCTTGGAAACTGACCAAGATCCAAACCCAACAAGAGAAACACGTCCTCCTCCTTTAAGAGTCGATCCAACACTGCCAATTAATGATTCGAGTGCGGCTTTAGCTGCTGCTTTTGAGATGCCAGCATCTCCTGCCATGGCATCAATTAATTCTGATTTGTTCATAATCTAATAAAGGTTAATTGTTAGAATAACAAATTTAAAAGCTTTACTCAAAGTCCAATGAAAAAAGCCTTGAAATCCCCGTTATTGTTAATAAAAACTAATATTTGTTGATAATCAAGACCTATTTAACCTAATAAACCTCAATTTTAGATGAAAATGTATGACCATTAAGCAAATCAAGGGATAACATTCTTTTTTTATTTGGAAATTGTAAGATATTACATTTTAAAAAACCATCTTTTACAGAAATAAGTATCTCACGATTTTTAATTACAACTTGATTTAATTTAAAATTATGTGATTTTTTGATTACCTCTGCCTCAAAAATTTTAATAATCTTAGTTTCATAATTTTCTAAAAATTTTGTTCTTGCACCTGGGTAAGGAGATAGACCTTTTATTTTTGCATTGATTGACTCAAGTGGTTGACTCCAATCAATGAAAGTATTTTCCTTATCAAGTTTTGGGGCTATTTTTTCTTTACCACTAAGTTTTTGGACTTTTTGAACAATAGTTTTATCTATAATCCCATTGATTGTATCACAAACTAATTCACTCCCAATTTTTGATAATTTATTGTGTAAGCTACCGGCATCATCATTTGAATTGATTTCTAGCTCTTGCTGAAGTAGAATTTCTCCAGAATCTATTTTTTCATTTATTAAAAAGGTGGTTACGCCTGTTATCTTTTCCTGATTAATTATTACCCAATTTATGGGGGCTGCTCCACGATAATTTGGTAAAAGTGAGGCATGAAGATTAAAGGTGCCTTCAGACGGAATTGACCAAACTACTTTAGGTAGTACTCTGAAAGCTACAACTACAATCAGGTCTGGTTTTAGAGTTTTTAATTCATAGATAAAGTTGAGGTCTTTAAGATTTGTTGGTTGGAATATCTTTAATTTATTTTCTTCAGCAAGCTTCTTAACGGCTGAAGAAGTTATTTTTTTCCCTCGCCCTGAGGGTTTATCGGGAGCAGTTACAACTGCTACCAATTCAAATTTATTTTCTAATAATTTTAGTAGGCAAGTACTAGCAAATTCTGGAGTTCCAAAAAAAATAATTCGTTTATTCATTTAAAAAAAAATAAATTAAATTGTTTTCTTGATGTTATTGCTTTCTAGTATTTGCTGCAAAGCTATGATAATGTAATTATTTGCCAAGTCTATTTCTTCACTGATCATGGTTCAAATAAATAGTTTTTATTTAATTTTTTTCTTAAAGTATTTTTATTATTAAGATTTGGAGTTTTGAATGCAGCTATTTGCCGAGCAATTTTGACATACATTTTCATTATGCTCCCCAAAATAATTCAGTATACTGTTTCTTTTACATTTATTAAGATCAAATGCATATTCAATCATTTTATGAACTTTATTTTTTTTTTGTTGAGTGTATTCTTCTACCCTTTTTAATAATGAATTTAAGGTAAATTGATCTTCCCTTGGAACTTTCCAGTAAAGATTTATATCAGTGTTAACCAGTTCAAATTTAATTATGTTTTGTTTTTCAAGCAATTTCAAATGTTTTCTGATTTTTTCGATATTAATATCGAGAAAATGTGAAAATTTATTGATATTTATTTTTTTTTGATTTCTAAAAATATCTTCGAAGTTTCTCAGCAAAAATTGAATAATCAATGCGCCATCGTCATTCAGTTGGATTCTTTGAACAGCCTGTTTTTGTGAACAGGTTAACATAATAAAAGTTTGAGATTGATATAATTGTTGAAATTCAAAAATTCCTTCACGATCCAAAAATTTAAAACAGTTAAAAATTTTCTTTGGTTCAACTTTATAAGTGTTGCAGAAGTCTTTAAGATTTAATTTAAATGACATTCCTTGCCCCTCTCCATATGGAATTTGTAAATAATTACATAAATTCTTAAAAAACTTTTCTAGATCATTTTTATTGGGTAGATATTTTAAATATGGATTGTAGCCTCTATTTTGATCGTTTGGATCCACCAAAAGAATTGCGGATGAGGGCTTTCCATCTCTTCCCACTCTTCCTGTTTCTTGATAATATGACTCCATGCTTTCTGGGATCATAATGTGGAAAACTTTTCGGACATTCTCTTTGTCAATACCCATGCCAAATGAGCTTGTAGCAACTATAATTAGTGTTTTCTCATTTTTCCATTCTGCTAATTTTTGTTTTTTTATTTCATTGTTTAATCCACCGTGAAAATAGTCACAACTTAGACCTAAGTTTTGAAGCTTCATTGCAGTATACTCTGTTTCTTTCCTCGAATTACAATATATGATACAGGATTCTCTTTTATTTTTTAAAGATTTTTTAATAAAATCAATTTTATTTTTTGGATAAAATACCTGGTATTGGATGTTTTTTCTTTCAAAGGAAGATTTAAAAACCTTTGGCGTTCTCATTCCTAGATCATAACTTATACTCTTTAAGACATCTTTAGTTGCTGTAGCCGTAAGCGCAATCATTGGTACTCCAGGTAATAATTGTTTTAAGTTTTTAATTGCTTTAAATGCGGGTCTAAAATCATGACCCCATTCAGATACGCAGTGCGCTTCATCTATAGCTATCCCGTGTATTTTAAGGCTTTCGATCTGATTTAAAAATGATTTATTTAAAAGACGCTCTGGTGATAAATAAGCCAATTTAAAATCACCATACTTTGCATTGTCAAACTGATGATCTATTGGATTTCTCAGTGTGTTATTATCAAAAAACATCGCTTTTATTCCCCTTTCATTGAGTTGATTGACTTGATCTTGCATTAGAGATATAAGTGGAGAAATTACCAAGGTAAGACCTTCTTGAATAATTGCCGGTAATTGATAACATATTGACTTTCCACCTCCTGTAGGAAGAACAACAACTGTATCTTTTCCACATTGATAATGTTCAATAATTTCTTTTTGCATGGGACGAAATTCACCGTTTTTCCAATATTTTTTTAGTAAATAAAAATTATTTTTCATCTTTTAAAAGCTCAAGTATATTTAAAATTCTGTCTTTGGCTGTTCCAATAGGAATTTCTACTATTGGAATATTGAAAGCTGCATAGGTTTTTTTAATTTGATGATATAAACCATTAGCTTCTTCAAAAGACTCTGATCGGTGAAGATCGTTGATATAAATCTCTTTCCATGGCGGAAGTAATATTGCTATTTCGTAAGTATTATTTTCAGGCTTAAATTCATCTTGAATGTATGGCCGCCCAATAAAATCCAAATAAGCAATGACATCGTGAATTCCACGGTCAAAAAAAACAAATGGTTTATCTTTTTTAAACTCAATTTCACTTGCTTCAATGAATTGTTTTATTCTTTTTTTCCATATTAATTGACTAAATTCAATGGGTTTTGATTTAAAATAATTTTCTTCACCTTCATTTTTAGAACTTTGTATCAAGCTTCGAGAAAATTCTTTAAAACAAAAATAACCATACATCTCAAGCAATTCTATCAAAGTAGATTTTCCACAACCTGGACCACCAGTGATTACAACTTTTTTATTCTTATTTAAACTCACTTTTTTGAAAATTTGCCTAGATATGATCTATATTTGTACAAAAGTAGTGTCCTTGATGAATTCAAAGGAAAATCCTAAAAAATTTTATAAACGTTTTCGTAGCCAACTTCAAGCTTCCCAAGAATGGCCGGGCCTGTATATGTTTAAATTTATTGTAAAATCTAAAAGTGATCAGGTCGAAAAGCTAAAAAAATTATTTGATAATTTTCATAAAGAGGTTTCATTAGTTAATTCGTCTAAGAATACCTTTCAAAGTTTAACTATCAAAGTCCAAATGGTATCCCCTGATGAGGTAATTGATATCTATAAAAAAGTTGGTAAAATCAATGATGTTATCATTTTGTGATAAAATTTACATTTGGAACTTACTATTCTTTGATTTTTAGTAAATTGCGTTTAACAACTTCACTTAAAAAAACTTTTCCTTTTATGGAAGTACTTCAATACAATACAGATAGAACTCAATTGATTATACCTGAGTACGGTCGCCATGTTCAAATAATGGTTAATCAGCTAATAGTAACTAAGGATCGTGATGAAAGAAATCAAATGTCTAAAGCAATAATAGGGATCATGGGCAATATGAACCCTCACTTGAGGGACGTTCCTGATTTTCAGCATAAACTTTGGGATCAACTTTTTATAATGTCCAATTTTGAATTGGATGTAGACAGCCCTTTTGAAAAGCCTCAAAGAGAATTATTGATGCAAAAACCGGAAAGACTGGCGTACCCAAAAACCAATCTCAAATATCGTTTTTACGGTAATAATATTAAAAATATGATTAATGTAGCTAAAAATTGGGAGGAGGGTGATATGAAAAATGCACTAGTTTATAATATTGCTAATCATATGAAGAAGTGTTTTTTAAATTGGAACAAAGATACTGTTCAAGATGAAGTGATTTTAAAACACCTAACTGAGCTTTCAGAAGGAAAACTTAAAGTTAATGAATCCGATTTACCTTTGACTGATTCATCTGAGTTGCTAAAAAACCGAAACAAAAATGGTAACAGTTCAAAGAACAATCATAAGCAACGAAATAAAAGAAATAATGGTCGTAAAAGATATTAATTCATTGGTTAAATGGGAAGTTTTCAAATTGAAGGTGGCCATAAATTAGATGGAGTAATAACTCCACAAGGAGCAAAAAACGAAGCCCTTCAAATCTTATGTGCTGTATTGCTTACAAAAGAAAAAATTACTATTTCTAATATTCCAAATATTGTAGATGTAAATAAATTAATAAATCTTCTAAAAAGCCTTGGAGTTAAGGTCAATCACTTATCTAAAGGCAAGTATGAGTTTAAGGCGGATAAAGTCAATATAGACTTTCTAAACTCTTCACAGTACAATAATGATGCAAAACAACTTCGTGGTTCAATCATGCTAGTAGGGCCTATGTTGACTCGTTTTGGAAAAGGATCTATTCCTCGACCCGGGGGGGATAAAATCGGAAGAAGAAGATTGGACACTCATTTTGAGGGATTAAAACTTCTTGGAGCTAATTTTAATTATAATCGAGAGGATTACTTTTATGATGTGACAGCTGATAAATTAAGTGGCACAAATTTATTGTTGGAGGAAGCATCTGTTACTGGAACGGCTAATATATTGATGGCTTCGGTTTTAGCCTCTGGGACAACAACTGTATATAACGCGGCCTGTGAGCCATACATACAACAGCTCTGTAAAATGCTTAACAGAATGGGTGCGAAAATCTCTGGATTAGGCTCAAATTTATTGACTATTGAAGGGGTTAGAGAACTAGGCGGAACTGAACATACCATTCTGCCAGATATGGTTGAAATTGGTAGTTGGATTGGGTTGGCTGCAATGACTCAAAGTGAACTAACCATTAAAAATGTTAGTTGGCATGACCTTGGTCAAATTCCTAATATTTTTCGAAAACTAGGAATTGATCTTGAAAGAAAAGGGGATGACATTTTTATTCCAGCTCAGCAGAGCTATGAAATACAAAACTTCATAGATGGATCGATACTTACTATTGCTGACGCTCCTTGGCCAGGTTTTACACCTGATTTACTGAGTATAATGTTGGTGGTAGCTACTCAGGCACGAGGAAGTGTCCTGATTCACCAAAAAATGTTCGAAAGTCGATTGTTTTTTGTAGATAAGCTTATTGATATGGGTGCTAAAATCATTCTTTGTGATCCGCACCGCGCTACTGTTATTGGACATGATTTTAAGTCCAAACTAAAGGCAACTGTAATGACTTCTCCTGATATTAGAGCAGGTATTTCTCTATTGATTGCAGCTTTATCAGCAAAAGGGACAAGTATTATTCACAATATAGAGCAAATTGATCGTGGCTATGAAGAAATTGACCAGCGCCTTAGAGCTATTGGAGCTAAAATTAAAAGGATTTAAAACACTGTAAAAGGTGACTAAAGAAATTTGACCTTTTAATTATTTTTCGACTTTATGCTTTTCTTCGTCATGGCTTAAATAAAATTATCTTTTCGATATTTTATTATTGCTTATACCTTTCTGTCTACTACATTTAAATCGATCTACATTATTGCCACGTTGCTTGAGGTGTTTTGTTTTTCTTCCTTGAACCCTTGCACGCCACATTTTAAAGCTACTGGATTTCATTTCACTTCTCATCAATTTAATTACCGCTTCTTCTTTTAATCCAAACTGTATTAGAATTGCATCAAAAGGGGTTCGGTCTTCCCATGCCATTTCAATTACTCTGTCAATTTGTTCTGTTGAGAGTGAACTTTCTTTTTTCATGTCATTAAACTATTTCTATTAGCTAAGGTGTGTTTGGCAAGGATTCTTTTTCCTTCTTTTCTTACAGCAGGGCTCCTAGACATTGGCCACAGGGTCGAGGTAGCATGTTTTCTTGATTTTTGAAGGTCGACGATTGGCATAGGGTAGTTTTTTCCCAATTCGTATCCATACAGACTTGCCTCAAAAGAAGTCATTAACCAAGGGGTGTGAACCATTGTTTCTGGCAACACTTTTAATTCAGGTATCCATTGTTTTACAAACAAACCTTTGGGGTCGTGTTCATGCCCATTTTTTACTGGATTGTAAATTCTTAACATATTAATTCCAGTTACTCCAGCCTGCATCTGTAATTGTGGATAATGTATGCCAGGTTCAAAATCCAAAAATTGTCGAGCTAAAAAATGAGCACAAGCTTGCCACGGTTGCCACAAATGATGGGTAAAGAATGAGACGACCAGCGACCGCATCCTAAAGTTTAAGTAGCCTGTTTCAACTAAACATCGCATAGCTGCGTCTACCAAAGGAACCCCTGTATTTCCAGACTCCCAGGCCTTTATATAGGAAGGATTAATAGTTTTTTTTAGTTGCTGATATCCTTTGTTAATACTCGTAAATTCCATAGAACATTCCATTTCAAATTTTTGAATAAAGTGAGATTGCCACCGTAAACGAGAACTAAAGGCCCTTAGCGCAAAACTCTTCTTTCCTTGTGTTATTTCGTATTCAGTTTTTTGCAGTAATTGTCGCATAGAAAGGTTACCAAATGCTAAATAGGGAGACAATCTGCTACAGCTTCTTCTCGAAAGATCAGGTTTTGAAATATGTTTTTGATAATTGCGATACCGATCATTAAAAAATGAGTTTAAATAGCGGTATGCATTGTGACTTCCTCCGATTTGTCGCATACCATTTGTGTCGGTTTTTAAGGTTTCTTCTCCGAGATAAAATTTAAAACTTTCAATTGTTTTCAGCGGTATAAATTTACTGGCAGCAAATGTGGTTTTTGTTATTTCTCGATTCATCAACTGATTCCATTTTTTTAGCCAATTATCCCTGTTTTTCATAGCTCGAAAAACACCCTGTTGGAGATACTCCTTAAAGTTAATTTTGTTTTTCTGACACCATGCTGCTACCTGTTGATCTCTTTTGTAAGTTACCATAACCCCAGTTTCTTGGTGCGCATGAATGCATTTGATAATAAATTGTTTAGAGATAGACTCTAAGACCTTAACAATATTGCCTTTTGCAATACAAACAATTGTTTTATGTTTTTTTAAATTTTGATTTATGTCCCTTAAGGATTCTTTAATAAAGTCAAAGTGGGTTTTACTGTAATGATGATCATTAATTAGAACATCTTCAAAAACATATAAGAGTAAAACTTTTTTTTTTGTTTTTAGAGCCCCTGAAAGTGCGTCATGGTCATTTAACCTAAGATCTCTTTTTAACCAAACAAGACTAATATTTTCCATATAAAATTAAACAAGAGTTTCTAAATAATTTTCAGCCATTTTAATTTTATCTACCTTCTTTTCAGGGGCCATTTTATCAAAGTTTCGAATCAACAATCTCATCCTGGGATTTTTTTCAAAAAAACTTCTTTTTTTATCGATGAAATTCCAAAACAAAGAATCCCATATATACGACCATTCACCTTTTTTATAATTACTCATTTTAATTATGTAATTACTACCACTAATGTATGGCTTTGTTGACATCAGCCCTCCATCAGCAAATTGACTCATACCATATACGTTGGGTACCATTACCCAATCATATGAATCAATGAATAATTCCATAAACCACCTGTAAACCTCATCGGGGTCAAACTCGCACAGCAGCATAAAGTTACCAATAATCATTAGTCTTTCAATATGGTGAGCATATCCAGTTTTAATTATCTTTTTAATTGTATCATCAACAGGTAAAATACCAGTTGTACCATTATAAAATGACATTGGAATTTTTCTATTAAAATCCCAAAAATTCCTTTTTCTTTCCTCATTTCCTTTAGCATAGTATACACCTCTTATAAATTCTCTCCAACCGATAATTTGTCTAATAAACCCTTCGCATGAGTTAATAGGTATTTTTTTTCTTTGATAAAACTCTAACGTTTTTTCCAATACATATTTAACATCCAAAAGGCCACTATTAAGTAATGGAGAAATTATACTATGATTTAAATAAATTTCCTCTTGAACTATTGAATCTTCGTAGGGACCAAACTCTTCGAATCTATTTTCTAGGAAATCATTTAACCATAGTTTTGATATTTCAAAGTCGGTGGGATATTTGAATGAAGATGAAATATCGCCCGGGTTATTGCTAAAGTTATTCTCTATATAATTTTTTGATTCTATCTCGAGTTTTTTATCATTATAAATTTTTGCTATTGTTGGAGGAGTCTTTTTTGACGGATATTTTTCCCTATTCATAACATCATAAGTCCAATCTCCACCTTCAGGGTTAAAGTTTGCGTCTACTAGAATATTAAGTTTTTTTCTCTGTAACTTATAAAAGGATGTTTGGAAAAATTTTTTTTTAGCTGGGTTGAAAAAACTAGATAATTCTGATTTTTTATTTAAGAATAATTTATTATCATGAAATTTTAAAAGTATATTATAAATATTACATTCTTTTTTAATTCTCCTTTCAATTAAATAGTCCTCAGGATCTATAATTTCAATTTTTTTAAATTTCTCTGATATGAAAGAAATAAGTTTAATTATCTTCGAAAGAGAATCTTTAGATTCTATATAAGTAACTTTGAATCCTTTCGAAACTAAATACTTTTCATAGTTTTTCATTGACATTCGATGAAAAAGTAGTTTTTGTTTGTGAAACTTATATTGATCGAAAAACGTTTCTTCCTCAATTAAAAACTTTTGATTATTATTTTCAGTTAAGTTTGAATTTTCAAAAAGTTGATTAGGAAGAATTATATCTACTGAGTCTTTCATTGAAGCCATAAATTAGAAAATTTTTTTGCTGGGTCATATTTTTCTGATTGCCATTTAATATTAAACTTTCGATCTCTTGGATCATTTCCCACTCCAGAAACATACATCCAATTACCATAATTACTGTGTACATCATAGTCAAGCAACATAGATTCAAAGTAGGCTGCTCCTAAACGCCAATCCATTTTTAGGTCTTTAGAAAAAAAACTTGCAACATTCTGACGCCCCCTATTGCTCATCCAGCCAGTTTGTTTTAATTCAATCATATTTGCATTTACAAAAGGCTCGGAAGTATTTCCTTCGCACCAGTTTTCAAAAACTGAGTAGGAGGTATCCCAGTGGTAATCTCTTTCCAATATTCCCCCAATTTTAAATATTTTATTACCGTGTTTTAGAGATATATACTTAAAATAATCTCTCCAAATCAATTCAAAAATTAGCCAATAAGTCGACTGGTTTTTTTGGATAGATTTTTCGTACCGCCTGATTTCCCAATAAATCATTTTCGATGAGATAGATCCATTTGCGAGCCAAGGGGAAAACTTTGAGCTGTAGTCCGAACCAATTAGCCCATTTCGTGTGTTTTTGTAGTATGAAAGTTTTTTGTTTTCCCAAAAATAAACTCTTAATCGCTCAATTGCGTTAGCAGTTCCCCCACGAAAAGGAAATGCACTTCTGTGATCAGTTTCATTATTTTCCAATCCAAGGTCAGAAAGCTTGGGTAACTCATAACTTTTTTCAAGTAAATTTGAAATGGGTAGTGGTTTGGGTAGTGCTGTAATGGGTCTGATAGTTACTTCTTTTTCGCAACGTTTTCTAAATGAACCAAAAACCTCAGGGATTTGAGAAATATCAAATGGTAAATCCTCTGGATGAAAAAGCATTTGCTCATAGTGCCTCTCCCAACTTATACTTCCCTCAATAGCTTTGGAGACCTCATTTTCTTCTTCTAATTCTTCTTCTGTCCACTCCCTTTGTAAATAAATATATTTAACCTGGTATTTTTTTACAATTTCAGGAATGGTTTTTTGGGGAGATTCTAAGTCTATAATGAGGGTTATATTCAGTTTTTTTAATGCAGCTTTGAGGCCCTTAATACTTTCGATTAAAAATTTTGTTCTATATTTTTCTGTTTTTTTAAAACCCCACTTGTTTTCGCCATAGTGATTGGGGTTAAAGGAGTAATAAGCGATTATATTATCACATTTTGCTATGGCTTGATTTAATCCGTGATGGTCTTCGATACGTAAATCGTTCCTAAACCAGATCAGTGAAGAATCTATTCTTTTTGACATTTCTTACTACAATATTTTACGTTATCCCAGTCTCGTAGCCATTTCTTTCTCCATAGAAAAGGCCTTTGGCATTTTGTACAGATTTTAGAGGGTAGGTGTTGTTTCTTTAAGCCCTTCATGAAGGATTAAGTGCTGCTTTGTATGTTGTCAAACACCTTTCCCGAGCCATTTTATGTTCTACAATTTGAGTAGGGTAGGTGGGTTCATTCAAATCTTTTACCCATTTAGAAATATATTCCAAGTTTCTATCAAATTTTTTTATTTGCTCATGGGGATTAAATATTCTAAAATAAGGGGCTGCATCCACACCACAGCCAGCTGACCATTGCCAATTACCCACATTACTGGATTGTTCATAGTCAAATAACTTTTGCGCAAAGTAGGCTTCCCC
Source organism: uncultured Bacteroidota bacterium (assembly GCA_902515395.1). Classification (GTDB taxonomy): domain Bacteria; phylum Bacteroidota; class Bacteroidia; order Flavobacteriales; family Flavobacteriaceae; genus UBA8316. The sequence continues at coordinate 16,626 of CABXUL010000024.1, forward strand.
CCATCGCCAGTCGATCAGCAAATGTTTGCATAAAAAACTAGCAACCAACATTCTTACTCGGTTGTGCATGAACCCCGTCTCGTTCAATTGTCGCATTCCTGCATCTATAAGAGGGTATCCCGTTTTTCCATTACACCATTTTTTGAAATCTTTCTCATCATTTATATAATCAATACGGTCATATTGTTTTTTAAAACATTGATTTACAGTGTAAGGAAAATGCCATATTATTTGCATGAAAAACTCTCTCCAAATTAATTCTTTAAGAAAAATATTATTTTTACGTTTTGAGGATTTTTGTACTAATTTTCTAATACTTTGTGTGCCAAATCTTAAGTGAACTCCTAATCGAGAAGTGCTGTCAATATTAGGAAAATTTCTGGTTTCTTCGTATCTGTCAATGGTTTTGTTATCGAATTTAAAGGGTTTGGGAGTAATTTTGGATTCTACAAAACCCAGATCATCCATAGTGAGTTCAGGAAGATTTAATCCAGTGTAAAATTTGTCTAAATATTTCTCAGATGGAAAATATTCGATGCCCTTTTCATAAAATTTGGTCAACCATTTTCTAGAATAGGGAGTGTAAACAACATAAGGTTTACCGTCATCTTTGGTAATTTCATTTTTCTCATAAATAACTTGGTCTTTATAGGTTTCAAAGACTACCCCTTCTTCCTTCAAAAAAGAACTGATTTCACTATCCCTTTTTAAGGCATAGGGCTCATAATCGTGATTTACAATTACTTTTTCTACCGAAAAATTTTGGATGATTTTTTTTATAACTGCCCTGGGAGTGCCCCGATAAAGACCTATCCGACACCTGTTCCCCCTCATGATGTTATTGATGCCACCCAAGGCGTTATAAATAAATGATAATCTTGCATCGTCTTTACTTAGTTTTGAAGTAATCTCAGTATCAAAAATGAAAATGGGAAGAACTTTATTTCCTCCTGTTAATGCTTTAAACAATCCTTTATTATCGTCAAGCCTTAAGTCTCTTCTAAACCAAAAAACAGTCAGCTTTTCCATAAATAATTAACTTTTAATACTACCTATTCCACCATCAATTGTTATAGTTTGTGCTGTCATCCAGCTACTTTCATCACTTATAAGAAACTTTGCCATTTGAGCAATTTCCATTGGATTTCCAATCCTTTGAAGGGGATGTCTTGATGCTGCATTAGATTTTTTAGTTTCATTATTGAGAAATTTTTCAGCCAATCGCGTATCAACTAATGAAGGTGCAATTACATTAAATCTGATTTTAGGGGCTAATTCTGCAGCCAATGATCGAGCTAATCCTTCAAGGGCACCTTTAGCTGTTGCTACGGAACTGTGAAACGGCATTCCAGTTGTTACGGCGACTGTACTGAATAATACTACACTTGAGGGAGTTTCACAATTTTGTAAATTATTCTGTACAGCTTGAAGAGTCTTAATTGCTCCCAACACATTTATTGAAAAGTCCTGAATAAAAACCTCTTGCTTTAATCCCTTAAATGGTCTGAGGTTAATACTTCCTGGACAATAGATAAAACCATTTAGTTGATCTGGAATTTTACTAATATCCAAATCGTCTTTTTCAACATCAAAAGGAAGGTAAGTTATTGGTAAATCACTAATGAAATCATTAGTTCTACTTGCAACGATGACATTATTTTCTTGACAAAGTAGTTTTACCAATGCCAATCCCACGCCTGAACTTCCTCCTACAATTAGTATATTCTTTTTCATAATTACTTGCTTTTATATTCTCCAAATAGCTCTATTAGTTTTTTTTTTCTGTATTGAAAGATTTCATCGAGCTTAGGTTTTACTATGATAGGTTGAACAATTTGACCCAAAATACCCATCGGTATTTTATAATCAATTATATCTTCCATTTCAACTCCGTTTTTGATCGATTTAATAAAGTGTTTATGGTGCCATAAAGAATATGGACCAAAACGCTGTTCATCAACAAAATATTTGCCCTCACGCACGTGGGTAATCTCAGTTACCCATTTAGTACGAATTCCAAGAATGGGAGTTACAATATATTGTATGATTTGGCCAGGATACATTTTTTTTTCTGCACCACTCAAAATCTCAAACCCCATGTAGTCTGGAGTGATAATCTTCAAATTAACTGGATCTGACAAAAATTCCCATGCTTCGGACGTTGAAATGGGAAGATTTTGTGTAATATTTAAGCGGTATATTTTCATTGAATCTTGTATATACAAATATACAAATTGTTTAATATATTCATTAAAATATTAAACAAAATAAACGTGATTCTTGAAACTTTAGAAATTGTTTTTTATATTTTTGAATAAATTCATATTATGAAAAATTTTCTTACATTATTACTGCTGATATCTTGCACAGGATTAAATGGTCAGGTTCTAACACCTCAACCAAGCCCAAGAGCTAAAGTCTCACAGAGTGTAGGGTTAACTAAAGTTGAGATTGATTATTCTCGCCCTGCTGCCCGTGGAAGAAAAATTATAGGAAATCTAGTTAGATTCAATGAAATTTGGAGAACAGGCGCAAATAAAAATACAATTGTCTCTTTTTCAGATCCAGTCCAAATTAATGGTAATACTCTTCCTGCGGGTCAATATGCTTTATACACATTACCTGGCGAAAATAAATGGAAAATATATTTCTACAAGTCAGCAAATAACTGGGGACTTCCCAAACCATGGGATGAGTCTAAGGTAGCTTTATCTTTAATTACTAATCCTTATTTTTTTGATTATAAAATAGAAAATTTTACCATATCAATTTCAGATATTCAAAGTGACGCTGCCCATTTGAATTTGATCTGGGAAAATACTTTGATAAGCATCCCCTTTGAAGTACCAACCAAGGTAAAAACGATGGAAAGTATAAATGAAACCATGGCTGGAAATCCAAAACCAAATGACTATTACAATGCTGCATTATATTTTCTTCAAGAAAAAATAGATTTAAATCAAGCAAAGGATTGGATGGAAACAGCAATTGCTAGAAGAGATACTCCTGCTTTTTGGATGTATTATCGTCACGCTTTGATTTTGTCTGAATTAAATGATAATAAAGCCGCATTAAAGTTTGCAAAAAAATCTTTAGCTCTTGCTGAAGAAGCTCAGAATAAGGATTATGTAATATTAAATAAAGAACTTATTGAACAGTATAGTAAGTAGATTTTTATGCTTTATTTTTTATGATTTGCTGAATGATAAATGCAATAAAAACTGTCATTAATGCACCAATCGCATTGAGCCAAAGGAAGCTGACCAAGTCACTGAAGAATGAAATCAATACTATAATCTCAGATACAATAGCGGCTATGAAAATAGCATTTTCCTTTATTGATTTATTAAATATGGCAACAAGAAAAACACCTAAAATAGTTCCATAAAAGAGTGACCCTATGATGTTTATCAATTGAATAAGATTTTCAAATAAGTTACCTACTAAGGCAAAAGCTATTGCAATTATTCCCCAAACTAGCGTAAATACTTTTCCAGCCCAGACATAGTGTTTTTCTTTGAGATTGGATTTAGAACGTTTATAGATATCAACTAAAGTTGTAGCTGACAATGCATTAATTTCTGATGCTGATGAGCTCATTGCTGCTGATAAAATTACAGCTATTAAAAGACCTATCAAACCTTGTGGTAAATAATTTAAAATGAAATAAATAAAGATATAGTCTTTATCGTTAGCGTCGACTTTAGGTTCAATTTTTTCGATTAATTTTTTTGCTTCCTTTCTATTTTTCTCTGCCTTTTTTTCCAGTTGAAGATATTGACTTTGCAATTGGTGATTAGTAAAGAAATCCTTTTGTGTGAGATGTTTTTGCTTCTCCAAATGTATAATTTCATTTGCAGTTACTATTGCATTAAAATCCTCTCGTTTGTCAGTTTCTTTAACTTTTTCTATAACATAGGGATTAAAATTTATTGGAGTTTTTTCATATTGAAAAAAGATAAATACCAAAACTCCAATTAGAAGGATAAAGAATTGCATTGGGATTTTTAGAAAGCCATTCATGATCAAGCCTCTTTGGCTTTCGAGAATTGATTTCCCAGAGAGGTATCGTTGCACTTGACTTTGGTCAGTTCCAAAGTAAGATAATGACAAAAAGAGACCCCCTGTTATACCACTCCAAAATGTGTATCGGTTGTTAAGATCAAAGCTAAAATCCAAGACATTGAGTTTGTTATTCAAACCAGCCAATTGAAGAGCATTGGAAAATGTAAGATTCTCGGGTAGGGATCTAATAATAAAAATAAATGCAGCCATCATCCCTGAAAAAATAATAAACATTTGTTGTTTTTGCGTCACATTGACAGCCTGTGTTCCACCAATCAATGTATAAAGGATTACCAATAGACCGATGATGACCACAAGAACTTTTGTGTTCCAACCTAAAACAACACTAAGAATTATTGCCGGAGCATATATCGTAATTCCTGCTGCTAAACCACGCTGAACCAAAAACAGGATAGCGGTGAGTGTTCTTGTTTTAAAATCAAACCTATTCTCCAAAAACTCATAGGCCGTAAATACCTTTAACTTGTGATATAACGGTATAAAGAATACGCAGATTATAATCATCGCAAAAGGTAATCCAAAATAAAACTGTAAAAAACCCATCCCATCGTTAAATGCTTGTCCTGGGGTAGATAAGAAAGTAATAGCGCTGGCCTGAGTGGCCATGACAGATAGCCCAACGGTGAACCAAGATGCCTGATTACCTCCTTTGATGTAATCTTTTATACTTTTATGGGAATTGTTTTTCCATATCCCGTAGGCAATGATAAAAATTAATGTTAAGGATAAAACAACCCAATCAATCAGAACCATTAATTAAAACTTTTCATAAAAAAATATAAGAAGGCCCAAAACCCAAATTGGGTTAACAATAATAAATAGTAAATCTGACTAAACCCCCTCATTTATTTGCAATTAGGTTAAAAAATAGGCGATAGGCTCCTGGGACACCTGCAGGAAGTTGCCTAAAGAAACTTAATCCAGTATACACTACTTTTCCTTCCCCATAATTGGCCACCAATAAAGCTCCTCTTTTTGGTTGTTCTCCAGGATCGCTCATTTCAAATAATGGAGAAAAGTTTTTATCCCATTTTTTTGGAAAGTACAGACCTCTTTCTTGAACCCATCCCTCAAAGTCTTCCAAACTTATTTTATTTGGATAATTAAGTAAAGGGTGTTTGATATCTAACATCTTTACTTTTGAATTTTCGTCAGTAATACGATCTCTTGATAGCTCAATGCTATAGGGGGTTATGGTTCTGGTTTTTAAACCTCTACTCGTGTTGTATTGAATCAATAAGTTTCCACCTTGATGGGCATATGTCCAAAGCACATTTTTTTTGTAGGAAAGAGATTGATGAACATTAAATGCTCGAATTCCTAATATAACAGCATCGAAAGATTTTAATTTTTCAAGAGTAATATCTTCACTATCAAATTTTTCTACAATTACCCCTACAGCTTCTATGCTTTCAGCAACATTATCACCTGCACCATTAATGTAAGCTACCCTTTCGACCCCTGTTTTTAAATTCAAGGCTACAGCTCGAGTAAATGAAGGTTGGATCATATATTGTTGAGGAATATGGTCATAAGAAATCTCTTGAATGGCTGATTGGATTTTTTCCTTGTCATTTGTTAATTCAGGTCTTAATTGGACTACTTCTTCACTTTTCGGAGCAGTTACATTAAAAATAAATTCTTTTTCAATTCCTTTTCCATCGATCATTACTTCTTGGTGACTTGGTTCAATAACCCATGATTCAGGCGATTTTAGACTTAATTTACTCTTGAAAGATTTGCCTAAATTCTTAACTTGAACTATTACCTTTTTCGTCTGACCTGTTCCAAATAACTGTATCGGGGTATTTAAATTAGCAGTAGCAGAAGGAAGTACTTGGAAGGTAGTTGTCACTTCTCCTTTTACAGGATCATTTTTTCGATATTTAAGCGGTTTTTGAACCTCAATATTTTTCCCCTCAATAAGCAAGTATAATTTTAAAACTAGAGGTGGAGGAGTATTTGGTAAACCAATAATTTCTTTACGAGTGGTTTTATACATTTCCTTTTCTCCTTCTTGGATCAACCAATATGGGCTACTTATGGATTCATTGATGATATGGTTAATTTTTTTTGAGAACACTTCATTTTTTCTCATTTGTCTGCTAACTTGATATGTTTTGTTTTTCAAAACTACTTTTTTAAGTACTACTTCAGCTGAACTGGGGTTATTAATTAATAGATTTACGTCCAATGATTCGCCTTTTACACCAAAGGGAATACTTGTGTTTGCTTGGATTTCAATACCCAAACAGTTCAAGACAATCGATTTAATTTCATTTAACTTAATTGACCTCCAGTGTTGATCATCTATTTTGTTGATAAGATCTCTTGCTTCAAGTAGTTTTGGGACACTCTTTAATGGGGTAGTTAAATCAAAATTAGCAATGATTTCATTAATTATTTTTTCTATATTTTTTCCTCCCCTTACCCTAGTCCAACTTGTGTTAATTCCTTCAAAAGGATCATTGCCGATAATATGCTGGCCTTGAACTAGGGACAAATATTCAGTCCTACTCCCTAATGCAGGTGAACTACCAAAACCCTGGGACTTATGTTGACTTCTACTCAAAGCAGCAATTTCAGAATTACTTTTTCCAGTAAGTGGGTCATAGACCCCCATATCAATAGAAATTAATCCGGTTTTATCAGCACGATTAAAACTTTCTCTTCCTCCATAGAAGTACCATGAGGTATTGAAGAACAGTCGCTTAGGTTTCCAATTTCCAGCAGCAGTATTTTCATAGAGTTTCTTAAATGCAAGATTACTTATTGCAGCCGATGCAGTATGATGACCATGAGTGCGACCAGAACTTGCAACATTGAATCGGTTAATAATAATATCGGGCTTAAACTCATTTATTCGATCAATGGTTTGATTGAGAATTTTATCTTTTTCCCAAAAGTCAAAAGTCTCTTCAGGGTTTTTTGAATATCCAAAATCATTTGCCATAGTGAAAAATTGTAATCCTCCGTCAATTTTTCTGGCAGCTATGAGCTCCTGCGTTCTTATTAACCCAAGCCCCTCTCTTAGTTCAGGTCCTATAAGATTTTGTCCTCCATCGCCTCTAGTAAGAGAAAGGTAGGCTGTCCTTGCTAGTATGTGATTTGAAAAATAAGAAATCACTCTAGTGTTTTCATCATCAGGATGAGCTGCAAAATAAAGCACTGATCCTAAAAAATTTAATTTCTTAATCTGTTTATAAATATCAGCAGAGGACTGAGCCTTTAAATTAGAAAAGGTAAAGCTCACAAAAAGACAAAACAATAATAAGGCAAAACGATTGAAAAAAATGTCAAGATTTAGCTTCATTTTTAATTTAATTTAAAGACACAAATTGATATTTATTATCGTTTTGATTTAAAATCAAGAAGATTTAAAACAAATTACAATTTTGCTTTATCATATGATTTATTTTTGGGTTAAAAGTTTAATCCGTTCACTAACTTGTGATAGAGGTAAACCGACCACGTTTGTGTAACTACCTACTAATTTTATGATCCCAATTTCACCAATCCAATCCTGAATTCCATAAGCTCCTGCTTTATCGAGCGGAGGTTGGATTCTTATATAGTGCTCTATTTCATCAGTAGTTAATTCTCTGAATTGAACATTGGTAATTTCAGATATAATATCAAATTTATTATGAGTTAAAAAACCTACTGAGGTAATGACTTGGTGGGATTTACCTGACAAAAATCTTAGCATTTCTTTTGCCTTTTCAATATCATTGGGTTTCCCCAGGCATTGGTCTTCACACCACACGACGGTGTCCGCTGTTACAAAAATTTGTTTTGGAAAAATTATTTTTTTGAAAGGTTGACTTTTTTTATTTACAATGTATTCAGGAATTTCAATACCTTTTAGATGTGAAGGAAAAGATTCATCAACTGGGCATACTTCAATTTTAAAAGGAATCCCCAATTTTTCAAAAAATGCTTTTCTTCTTGGGGATCCTGAAGCTAAAATTACCTCGTAT
>CABXUL010000025.1 GCA_902515395.1 uncultured Bacteroidota bacterium
GGTTACTTCAGTTTGATCAATCCAAAATCCATCAACTTTAACTTGATGAACAGGCCCCTCGTCTGGTCTAGCCTGATTATCTTCACTTCCCATTTGAAATGTACTTCCAGGGATCCAAATCATTCCTTTTTTATTTTCGACAGGGCTAACTTTAGATTTTTTAGTATTTGACTGGCAACCAATTATTATAATTAATAAAAAGATTAATGTTATAAGTTTATACATTTTATATATTTTCTATTGGTAAAGGTGCTAATTTAAAGATTAACATCTATATTTGATATTATAATCAGTAGTAAATTTTTATGAGATCTACTTGGGTTAAAATATTCATTCCAACCTGTTTAACTTTAGTTTTATTACTTCCATATGTAGGATCTTTCCTTCACTTATTTGAGGATCATGAGCATAAAACGTGTGATATATCCATAGTACATTTTCATGAAGTTGATTCAGATTGTGATGTTTTTGAGTATTATTTTACTCCTAAAATTGAGGTTTCTAATTTTTTTCCATATTTAAATTTAATAATACATAAAAATCTAAAATTTTCTTTAGATTCCCAACGATTTTTTGAATCGCCCATCAATCTCTACCAATTAAGAGGCCCTCCTATTGCATAATTTTTCTTGATACTTTTTTATTATTGCTCACTATTTAATTGATGAGCATAGACGTTACATTTTTAAAAATCTAAATTATGTTAAAAAATATTTACACAAATTCACTATTAATAATATCTATAATCCTATTTGTAATCTCTTGTAGTAAAGGTGAACCTGTAGTTGTTCACGAACATGAAGTTTTTACTAGAGTTGTTCTTGAAGTCAAAAAAGACGGGGAAATAAATTATACAAAATATACATTTGAGGTTGAGGGCCATGATGATCATGGGCATGATGACCATGGTGACGATGATCACGGAGACGATGACCACGGTGATGAACACGCCGAGGTTGAACTTAATACTGACTCAACTTATCATGTTGGTATCTTTTTCTACAATGATTCTGACCCAGACAATATCGAAGATATTACCTTAGAAGTAATCGAAGAGGCTGATGCTCATCAGGTTTTTTACGAAATGACTGAAATTCCTGGATTTTCTATTGCAGCTGCGCCTGACGACACTAAAGACAGCAATGGGAATCCACTTTTTTTAAAAACAACTTGGACCACTACTTCAGAGACATCTGGTGATGTTAAGGCTTATTTAATACATGAGCCTACATCGAAAACAGGTAGCGCCAGAGCTGACTTTGGTGGAGCGACAGATGCAGAGATAGAATTTGAAGTTCATATAGAATAAATGTTACATTTTATTGGAAAAATTATTGGTAATTTTTTTTATAGGCCAAAAAAATGTAATTGTCCCTCTTGTTCAAAGTTAACTAAATCAGTAGCAGGTATCTCATTACTTGCTTCTGGTTTACTTGTTTCTCAAGATTGTAATTTAACATTAAAAGGCAAAGTTGTTGATTTACATAATAATACTCCTTTGGTAGGAGCTTTGATAAACATCATTGGCAGTAATGAAAATTTCATTTCAAATGAAAATGGTTTTTTTTTCATTGAAAACCAGTGTAAGGGAGTAATTAATTTAAAAATTTCACACTTAAGCTGTGAAGACTATATGACGGAATTCGATTTAAATAAATCCAGTTCCAAAAATTTTTTTATGGAACATCATATTGAATCTCTTAAAGAGATAATTGTTTCAGAAAATAAATTGAAAAACCTGTCCTTAACTGCCAATTCATATTCACTTAGTGAAATTCAAAAAGATAGGTATAGCAGTGGAAATTTAGCAAATGCATTAGGCTTGATTAGTGGGGTAAGTAATTTAAGTACAGGTAACAGTGTTGCAAAGCCAGTAATTCATGGAATGTTTGGAAGTCGAGTTGGGATTATTTATGATGGAGTTGTTCTAGAAAATCAACAATGGGGTCAAGATCATGCACCTAATGTGGACTTAAATGCGTTTGATAATATTCGTTTAATAAAAGGAGCTGGTCTTCTAAAGTATACAGGTGATACACCTGGTGGGGTCATAGTTTTGGAGTCGTCGACCCCAAAAATATCTGACTCACTTTACGGTAAAACCATTGTTAATGGAATGTCCAACGGCCAGGGATTAAACATCATAAGTTCTTGGACTAAATCTTTTCAAAGTGGAATTTATTTTAAAGCTCAAGGAACCATAAAGAATAATGGCGACTATAGTACTTCAAATTATGTACTTACAAATACTGGTAACAATGAAAAAAATTTTAATCTTACCTTAGGAAGAAATAAAATTTTAAAAAAATTAAAAATTAATTTTAGCCATTATAGTCAAGAAATAGGAATATTAAGAAGTTCTCATATTGGGAATGTTGGTGACCTTTTAAGAGCTATCCAATCCAATGAGCCATTTGTCATTAATCCTTTTAGTTATGAGATTAATTTTCCTAAGCAATTTAATAAGCATTATACATCAAGTGTCGAATATTCAGCAAGAAATAGTTCTAAAGGAAAATGGGTAGTTAAATATAATTGGCAAAAAAACAATAGGAAGGAATACGATATTAGAAGAGGCTCAGACAAGTATGACCCCGCTCTTGATCTAACATTAAATACCCATAATTTAGTTTCAAATTACCAGTGGAATAGCTCAAATATTTCCTATGATTTAGGATTATTCTCTCAATTTCAAGATAACTATTCAAACCCTGATACTGGTATCAAAAGATTAATTCCAGATTATGTGAAAGTAAGATTAGGATCCTTTTTCACTGCATCATATTCCATTTTTAATAATCTAGATTTAAATCTTGGCTTTCGCTTTGAACATATAAATAATTTAGTTCAAAAATTTTACAGGAATAGAAGATGGAATGATGAAAATTATGAAAAAGATTTGGGGCCATATGTAATTAGGGAAACCTTGTCACAAAAATTAGTCAAAAGAAGATTAATTTTTAATAATCCCTCAATTAATTTTGGAGTAAAGAGTGGAATTATTCCATCTCATGAAGTAAGCTTAAACTTTTTTTATACACAAAGAGCTCCTGATATAGCTGAGATGTTTAGTGATGGACTTCACCACGCTATTGCATCAATTGAGTATGGAAATCCATTTTTGAAATCAGAAACTACAAAGAAAGTTGTTGTAAATCTTCAAAAAAAAGAAGGAGATTTTCAGTATAATTTTAATCCTTATTTTACAACTGGAAAAAATTATATTGTACTCGAACCCGCTGGGGTTGAGCGAACAATAAGGGGTGCATTTCCTGTTTGGGAATATAGGTCAATTAGCTCCTTATTAAAAGGTATTGACGTTGACCTGTCGTATAGACTAAATAAAAATATTACATATAAAAATAATACATCTTGGATAGAGGGAGTTGATAAAAATACCAAAACGCCTTTGATAAATATTCCACCCTTAACTACCAATAATCAGATACAGTTTTCAATTTCTAAATGGAAATATTTTTTTGGTTCGATTAACAGTAAATACGTGTTTAGTCAAAATCAATTCCCAAATAATAACTTTTACACATCTATAATAGATAATGGAAGTAAAGTAAGTAAACTCGTTGACATAAGCACTCCTCCTGAAGGGTATCATGATTTAGGAATTGATTTAAATTGGGGCCCTTATGATCTTTTTTCAAATAAAATAAGCTTTTCTCTTACTTTTGATAATATTCTAAATGCAAATTATAGAAATTATCTTAACAGAATGAGGTTTTACAATGATGAATTAGGAAGAAATGTTATGGTTCAAATTAAGATTAATCACTAATGTGTAATGATGTTTCATAACCAAAAGCTTCTAATCTTTTTTATCATTAGTGTGCAAATACTAAAATCCCAAAATGATAATGGCCAGATTAGTTCTTATTTTAATCCCCTTAATGATCCTACTGTAGAGGGACAAACTAATTTTGTTGAAGAATTAATGGATATAGCAGGATATAAACCTGAAAAAATTGAAATTTATCAGACATTACCTAATAGAGCAAAAGTTTTTAGAGTGAAACTCGATAGCGTTAATGGTGGCTTTGTATTTATTCGTTGGGATAGTAAAAAGAAAGAAAACTATGTAGCCAATAAAATGATAGATCCAGGTGTTTATTTTAACCTCAAAGCGGCTAAGGAAATTATGAGAAAACATACAGATAAGGCCTACTTCACTGTTGAGGATGTACTTCCTCAAGCTCATGATCAAGAGCAGATTAATATCGGTGAACTTAATCAATTTAGAGAGGAGTTCGAATTAAAGGAGGAAGAAAAAAGGTTGGAGCAGGAGGAGTCACAAAAAAGTAGACCTAAAAAGGAAAAAAGCAAGGAAAAGACTAAAAAGAAGCTTTTTGATTAACGGGTTACGGTCAAAGTAATTCCCTGTAATGTTGTAGTATAGCATGTTAATCCACCTGAACAACTGTCTTCAAATGAACGATTATGTTGAGCACAAGAGAATTTCGAATTGCTATAGGACCATCTATTTTGAGAGCCTTGATGCGGACAAACATTACTAAAAGCTCTAATTTCGGTAGAAGTTATTCTTAATAGTAACATGTTTTCTGCACTATAATTAATCCAACCTCCTACATTATTTAAACTAGAAAAGTTTGAGTCTTCAAGATTTATAGTAACGCTATTATCAGAATTGCTTCCACTAGTATTGTCTTGGTTGTTAAGGTTACTAACTGTTGGACTGTCATTTTCCTTACTACAAGCTTTAATTAATGAAACACCAAACATTGAAAACACTACGGGAGCACAAGCTGTTTTTAAAAATTTTCTTCTTTTATTGATCACAATTATTAATTTTGATCAAATTTAATTTAAATCGTCTAAGTCTAATAAATAAACGTTAACCAAACGGTAAATTCTTATTTAGTTTAATTATAAATAAATGATCATAAAAAATCTAATCCTAATCTTAGTTTTTCTTTCATTTGGTTTTTTATCATCACAGAATATTGGGAATTTAACTGGAAGAGTACTTGACAGTCAGACCCAACTTCCAATCCAAGGAGTGAGTATCTTATTAGAAAATTCATTACTGGGTGTAGCCACTGATGACAATGGATATTTTACCATCAATGATATTCCGGCGAAAACTTATAACGTTAATATTAGTCATCTTGGCTATCAATCTCAAACCATTTATAATATAATAATCAAAGCATTTGGGACACCTCCCTTACAAATTCTTTTGGAGGAATCAACTAATGAGTTAGATGAAATAATTATTCAACAAAGCCCATTCAGAACTAGCCTCGAAACTCCATTATCTACTCAAACCTTTTCTGCTGTCGAGATTGAAACTTATCCTGGAGGCAACAATGACATCACCAAGGTAATTCAAAGTATGCCAGGGATTTCACCCTCTATTGGGGGATTTAGAAATGATATTATAATCCGAGGAGGTGCTCCTAACGAGTCTGTATATTATCTGGATGGAATTGAGATACCTAACATCAACCACTTTAGTACCCAAGGTAGTGCAGGGGGACCTGTAGGAATGTTAAATGTATCTTTTATAAGGGAAGTTACGCTATCAAGTTCTGCTTTTGGAGCAGAATATGATAATCCTCTTTCTGGGGTTTTATCGTTTGAACAAAGAGAGGGTAATCCCAATCGTTTTGGTGGGAATTTCAGATTGGGAGCAAGCGAAGCGGCACTTACACTCGAAGGTCCACTTTTTAGAAAAGACAAAGAAAAGCCTGCAAAGACTACTCTTTTGTTTTCGGTTAGAAGAAGCTATCTGCAGTTTCTTTTTGAATTGTTAGGTGTACCCATTCGACCAGATTACTGGGATTATCAGTGGAAGATCAATCACGAAATGGATCCCTATAATTCACTTATATTTTTGGGATTAGGAACGATAGATGACTTCTCAGTTAAAGCTCCAGAGGAGTTTGATGCTGAGCAGCAAGCAGTAATTGAGCAGGTACCAATTATTCAACAAAAAACCACAACAGTAGGCTTGTCTTGGAAACGGAAATACAAAAATGGAAAAGGAAATATGGTTACTTCCATTAGTACAAATCGATTGCAAAATATCTTTTCTCGTTATCAGGATAATACAAGGAAATCAGGTATTTTATTTAAAAATGATTCCTATGAACAAGAAACAAAATTTCGTTATCACACTCTCAATTACCTCAATCGATTTAAATTAGTTGCTGGAGCCAATATCCAGTATTCTGATTATGGTAATGATACTCGAAGTATAATATATAGTTTGGACTACAAGACCAGAATTGATTTTATAAAATATGGATTTTTTGTCAAGGGTGAACGAAAATTTTATGATGATAATCTCGGCGTTTCATTCGGTTTTAGAGTTGATGCGGATACCTTTTCCCTAGGCTCAAATATGAAAGATAATTTTTCACCACGACTTTCGCTAACCTACAATCTGACGGGAGATCAAATCTGGAAAATTAATGCATCTGTTGGACGTTACTTTAAAATCCCTACTTACACAATGTTAGGATTTCAGGACTTAATGGGCAATTTTATCAATCAATCTGCAAAATACACTCAAAGTGATCATGCTGTTTTTGGTTTAGAATACTCATCTGGTAACGCAGCCAGAATTACCCTTGAAGGTTTTTATAAAAGATACAGTCAGTATCCAATTTCAGTAATTGATAACGTTTCTTTGGCCAATAAAGGAGGTGATTTTGAAGTGTTGGGTAATGAAGCGATAATAAGTGATGGAAAAGGAAAAAGCTATGGATTAGAGGCGCTATATCAACAAAAACTGGCTAAAAACTTTTATGGTGTTTTTGCTTACACTTATTTTCACAGTCAGTTTACCACCATCTCAGGAAAATTTCTTCCCTCTGTTTGGGATAGCCGTCATTTAATTTCCTTTTCGGGAGGATACAAATTAAAGAGAAATTGGGAAATTAGCGCCCGTTGGAGGTTTTCTGGTCGCACTCCTTATGTGCCAGTTGATTTGGATGCTTCATTGGCCGTCTACCCCGAAATTATCCTAGATTATAATCAGTTAGGGAGTTCAAAATTAGATCCCTTTAACCTGGCAGACATTCGATTTGATAAAAAATGGAATTTTAAATGTTACTCTTTTAATTTCTATTTTGAAATACAAAATTTTTTGGCTCAAAGTATACCACTGCCAGAAGAATTCGGACTTAATCGTAATGAAAGTGGTGAATTGATTTCGCCCAATTCCCTTGTAAGGGTGGATACCAATGAGAATAGTAAAATACCTATACCAACTTTTGGGTTGGTCTTTGACTTTTAGACTTATTTGAAGATCTCTAATAATCCATCTGGAAGATTTAAATGGATTCTTTTTTCTTTGTGATCCAATTTGATGATAAAATTATCGTGTACAGGAATTAATATTTCGGTTCCGTTATTATCAATCATAAAAAGTGCTTGTGGACCTGAGTCGTTAACTGATTTGAGTATACCAATTTTTTTTTCAAATTGATCAATTGCAATAAAACCCTTTATCTCATGATAGTAGAAACGACTTCCTTTCAATTTTGGAAGTTGATCCAAGGGTAGAAAGACTTTTTTTTTGATCAATAGGTCAGCTTCAGTTTCAGTTTCTACACCTTCAAATTTAACACGAAGTAATGTTGTTTTGTGTAATTGCGCACGATCTATAAAAAAGGGGACAAGGCCTTTTACTGTATTGACTAAAATTACCTTTAAATCCAAATAGCTTTTGGGACTATCAGTATCAAGTTTAATTAAAATCTCTCCTTTGAAACTATATTTTCCTACAATAGTTCCTAAAAAGAAGCAATCTTCCTTAAGCATGATAGGTTTGTGAGGGATCTATTTTTTATTTTCCTCTTCTTCAGTACTTTTCTCGGTACTAGCTGCTTCGTCAGTAGCAGGTTGTTCTTCAATTGTTTCAGTAGCAGGTTCTTCCTCAATTGTCTCCGTAGCTGGTACTTCTTCAACTATTTCAAGAGCAGGTTCTTCTTCAATTGTCTCCGCAGGAGGCGCTTCTTCAATTGTTTCAGATGCAAGTTCTTCTTTAATTGTCTCCTCAGCAGGTTGTTCAGTAGCAACCAATTCTTCCGTCACTTTTTCAGTTGTTGATGTCTCTTTGGAAGCTTCCTTTTTAGCAGTGTCATTAATTGCAGTCGCTTCCTCATTTACAATCACAGTGGTTTCTACCTCCCCAGATTCAGGTCCTTCACCTTCATTTTCTTTAACTTCAGGTTTTGCCAATAAGTCAGTAATTCGCTTTTGATTAATAGCTTTTTCAGACTCTAAACGCATGGCCAAGTCTTTAGCTTTATCTTTATCCAAACTATCAATTTTAGTTTGAATTTTAGCCTGCTTTTCCTCTAACCAAGCGGTAAACTTATTATCTGCTTCCTCTTGGGTAAAAGCTCCTTTTCGTACACCTCCATTTAGGTGATGCTTTATCATGGCACCTTTATAAGAAAGTAAAGTTCTGGCAGTATCTGATGGTTGTGCACCATTCTGTAACCATTCAACTGCACCCTCTATATCTAATTCCACAGTTGCTGGGTTGGTATTTGGGTTGTAAATACCTAGTTTTTCAAGATAACGACCATCTCTTTTTGATCTTGAGTCTGCAGCAACGATCCAATAGAAGGGTTTACCTTTTTTTCCGTGTCTTTGAAGTCTTATTCTTACGGGCATAACATATTAATTTATGAAGGTTCACGACCTTCTGATTATTAATTCTGAACGTGCAAATTTAGAATAATAATTTAAAAAAGTATCAATGTTTAAATTTTTTATCAGGGCTCAATTTTTTAAAATCTAAAGTTCAACTTCGGATGTTGACCAATCTCCTTGTTAGGCAATTTAAAAAACCCTATTTTTGCGCCCATATTTTGAGCAAATTTATATGAAAATTTCAAGATCAGACAGCAGTTCATTAAATGCAGTAATTACAATAGACATTGAACGTAAAGACTTTGAAGAAAAAGTGTCCAATGTACTTACTGATTACAGAAAAAAAGCAAATATCCCAGGCTTTAGGAAAGGACACGTCCCTATGGGGATGATTAAAAAGCAATATGAAACTTCTGTTACAGCAGATGAAGTGAATAAACTGCTTCAAGAAAACTTAGACAAATACCTTAAAGAGCAGAACATAAATATATTAGGGAACCCACTACCTATAATTAAGGAGGAACTTGACTGGAAAGCCTCTAAACTATCTTTTGCATTTGAGCTGGGTTTAGCTCCTGAACTTGAGGTGAATCTTACCGAAAAAAATAAGGTAACCCAGTATCAAATCATAGCAACTAAAATCATGATTAATGACCAAATTAGGCAATACCGTAAGCAATATGGTCAATTGGTTTCTAGACAAAATCCACTTGATGAGTTTGAGATTACTGCCGTTTTTAAAAATGAAGCTGCCAAAATAGAGACAACCAATACTTTTGATTTAAGCCAAATCTCAGGAAAATCAAACCTTGCTGCACTAAAAAAGGCAACGGTTGGAACTGTACTTCACTTGAATTTTAAAAAACTTTTTAAAGACGATGCTACTGCTACCCGAATTTTAAATATATCTGTTGATAAAATTCCTGAAATTCATAAAGAAATTACCATTCACATTAAAGAAATTAATGAACGCACCTTGGCAGAAATGAATCAAGAATTTTTCGATAAAATTTATGGTCCAGATCAAGTAAAGTCTGAGGATGAAATGAGGAAGAAGATAGTTGAAAGCATGGAAAAGCAATTTGAACAACAATCTGACCAAAAACTTCTAAACGATATAACAGAGTACCTAATAAAAAAAACAAAATTTGATTTACCCTCGGAATTCTTAATTAAGTGGATTCAAAATTCTGGAAAGGAACCAATGACAGCTCAGGCAGCAAAAGAAGAATATGATCGCTCCGAGAAAGGTATTAGGTATCAATTAATTGAAGGTAAAATTATTGCAGATAATAATTTAACTATAAATTTCGATGAATTGAAAGATTTTGCAAAAGACATGATAGTAATGCAGATGACACAGTATGGGCAAGCTGGCTTACCCGATAAAGAATTAGATGGAATCGTTGCAAGGGTTATGTCTAATAAGGACGAGGCAAGGAGATTATCTGAACAATTAATGAGTAAAAAATTATTGGAATTTTTTAAAACTAATTTTTCTCTCAAAAAGAAAAAGATCGACTTTGATAAATTTATAAATGAGGTATACGGCCAGGGCTAATTTTATTTAATTAATTTTATACTATATTCTAAAAGAAATGGATTACGGAAAAGAGTTTAAAGAGTTTGCTACAAAGCATCATGGAATTAACTCAATTTATTTGGATAAAATCGTCAGTAGCATGACACCATATATAATCGAGGAAAGACAAATGAATGTTGCCCAAATGGATGTGTTTTCGAGATTAATGATGGACAGGATTATGTTTTTGGGAACTGCAATAAATGATAGTGTTGCGAATGTGATTCAAGCTCAACTATTGTTTTTGCAGAGTGTTGACTCTAAAAGAGATATTCAGCTTTATATTAATTCACCAGGTGGTGGAGTTTATGCTGGATTGGGAATTTATGATACTATGCAATTTATCACTCCTAACGTGGCTACAATTTGTACTGGAATGGCTGCTTCTATGGGAGCAGTACTTTTATGTGCCGGTCATGAGGGTAAACGTTCAGCATTACCCCACTCTAGAGTAATGATTCATCAACCACTTGGAGGAGCACAAGGTCAAGCATCTGATATTGAAATTACAGCAAGAGAAATTCTTAAGCTTAAAGACGAATTATATCAAATTATCGCGAAGCATTCCAAGCAAAAAATAGAAAAAGTCAAT
Organism: uncultured Bacteroidota bacterium; assembly: GCA_902515395.1. Taxonomy (GTDB): domain Bacteria; phylum Bacteroidota; class Bacteroidia; order Flavobacteriales; family Flavobacteriaceae; genus UBA8316. Next base: position 10,815 of record CABXUL010000025.1, read on the forward strand.
AAAGACAGTGATCGTGATTATTGGATGAAAGCTGAAGAAGCAAAGTCATATGGTATGGTTGATGAAGTCCTTGGTCTAGCTAAATAAATTTAAATGAGTAAAGAAGAATTAAATTGTTCATTCTGTGGTCGTGCAAAACCTCAAACTCAATTACTGATTGCAGGATTGGATGCACATATTTGTGACAAATGTATTCTTCAAGCTCATGGAATTGTAAAAGAAGAAACAAGCGATGAAAATGCTGATGATTCCATTTCTGTAGAATTGCAACCTCCAAAGAAAATTAAAGTATTTCTCGATCAATATGTCATAGGTCAAGAATCTGCTAAGAAAATTCTTTCAGTAGCAGTTTATAATCATTACAAAAGAATTAACCAAAATAATGTTAGAAGTGAGGTTGAAATTCAAAAAAGTAATGTTATTCTTGTTGGTGAGACTGGAACAGGGAAAACACTTTTAGCTCAGACTATATCAAAATTTTTAAAAGTCCCCCTTGCTATTGTAGATGCAACTGTTCTTACTGAAGCTGGTTATGTTGGCGAAGATGTTGAGAGTATACTAACCCGACTTTTGCAATCTGCTGATTACGATCTTGATAAAGCTCAATATGGGATTGTATTTATAGATGAAATAGATAAAATCGCAAGAAAGGGGGATAACCCTTCCATAACCAGAGATGTTTCTGGAGAAGGTGTCCAACAAGCGCTCTTAAAATTATTGGAGGGAACTATTGTAAATGTTCCTCCTAAGGGAGGTCGTAAACATCCTGACCAAAAATTTATTGAAGTAGATACTTCGAATATACTTTTCATTGCTGGCGGTGCCTTTGATGGAATTGAACAAACAATTAATAAACGTTTAAATCTTCAGGCCATTGGTTATAACACTAACGAGGAATTAAAAAAGGTGGATTCTGAAAATATTCTACAATACATTACTCCCCGAGATATTAAGTCATTTGGACTTATACCAGAAATCATTGGTAGGCTACCGGTTTTGACATATATGAATCCACTTGATAAGGAAACCTTGAGTACAATTCTGACTACTCCAAAGAATGCCCTCGTAAAACAATATGTTCAATTGTTTCAAATGGACGGAATTGATCTTACTTTTACCCAAGGTGCATTAAACTTTATTGTAGAAAAGGCTCTAGAATATAAATTGGGCGCACGTGGTTTAAGATCTCTATGTGAGGCAGTTTTGAATGATGCTATGTTTGAGCTACCTGAATCAGATACTAAAAACTTAAAGGTGACTAAAACTTATGCAGAACAAAAGCTTGCTAACATAGAATTACCTGCTTTGAAAGTGGTTTCTTAAGTATTCATTTCAAGTAGTTCTTCCAATATCTCTCTTGAATTTGAAAGTCTAGGAACCTTGTTTTGTCCGCCTAGTTTATTTTTTGATGCCATCCATTGATAAAATAAATCTTTTTTAGCTATCGTTATCTTTGGAGCAGATAATGTGATGTCTTTATGACGTTTTGCTTCATAATCAGAATTTACATTTTTAAGATTTCGATCCAATAGCAATTTAAATTCATCAATTTTTTTTGGTTTTTTTCTAAACTCTACAATCCATTGATGTCCACCTTTTTTGTTTTGACTCATAAATATTGGACCAGCAGTGTAATCAATTATCTCGAGTCCTAGCACATTTGCTGTTTTACTCATTGCAACCTCAGCATTTTCAATCATCAGTTCTTCTCCAAACACATTAATGTGAACTTTAGTTCTACCAGTAATCTGAATACGATATGGGTTTAGACTGGTAAACTTTATGGTATCCCCAATTTTATACCTCCAAAGTCCCGCGTTTGTAGTTATCACCATTGCATAGTTTTTATTCAGTTCAACTTCACAAAGAGGAATTATAACTTGATTTTCTTCACTGTTTATTTTATCCATAGGAATGAATTCATAGAAAATACCATAATCTAGCATTAATAAAAGCTCATTTGAATTATTTCTATCCTGAATTCCAAAGAACCCCTCTGAGGCATTATAAGTTTCAAAGAAATTTAATTTACTCCCCAAGAATAATTTTTCAAATTGTTCTCTGTAGGGTCGAAAACTTACCCCACCGTGAAAATAAACCTCAACAAATGGCCAAACTTCATTTATTGAAGTTTTTTTTGTCTTTCTTAGCACATTATCGAGTAAGACTAGCATCCATGACGGAACTCCTGCGAGGCTCGTAACTTTTTCATTGAGTGTCTCGTCAATTATAGCTTCCATTTTTGCTTCCCATTCAGGCATTAAAGAAACTTTATAGCTAGGAGTGCTACCTAACTCAGCCCAGAATGGTAAGTTGTCAATAATAATCGCTGAAAGATCTCCAAAATAACTGTTAGTATTTTGATATAATTCATTGCTTCCCCCCAACCGTAAACACTTTCCTGCTAAAATTTGAGCATTCTCATTGTTATTATAATAAATAGAAAGCAAATCTTTTCCTGCTTTATAGTGACAATCTTCAAGTGATTCAGTGCTGATGGGGATGAATTTACTCTTAGCATTGCTCGTTCCACTGGATTTGGCAAACCACTTAATTGAGGTAGGCCAAAAAATATTTTGTTCTCCCATTCTACAGCGTTCAATTTGCTCACAAATATCCTCATAATTAACTATTGGAAGTCTATTTTTAAAATCTTCATAATTTTTAATTGAACTAAAATCACTCCTCAGACCAACCTCTGTTTTTGAAGCAGTGTTGATTAAACTATACAATAATTCTTGCTGGACTTCATTAGGGTATTTCATGAAAAGCTCTATTTGATGAATACGTTTTTTTAAAAACCAAGAAGCGACAGAATTGAAAAGGGGTATTGGCATAAGAATAATGTATATTTAAACAAAAATATAAACTTTTAAATTAAAGATGTTTAGGGGGGTTCTTAGGAAAATGATTACAGAAAAAGAAGTTCCAATTCGTTACTTTCTAGACCTGGAGGATGACTTTTTGATGATGAATAGATTTTTGGGTCGAAACCTAAAAATCACTTATGATGGGAGTCAATGTTTAAACTGTAATCAGTCTAAGTATATTTTTAGACAGGGTTTTTGTAAACAATGCTTTTTTGATATTCCATCAGCTGGAGATTGGGTTATGCGGCCCGAGCTAAGCAAAGCACATTTAGGTCTTGAGGATCGGGATTTAGAGTACGAAAAGAAAGTTCAGTTGCAACCTCATTGGGTTTATCTCGCTTCAAGTAGCCATCTGAAGGTTGGAGTTACACGTAAAAGTCAAATTCCTACGCGATGGATTGATCAAGGAGCTCATCAAGCAGTAGGTATTTTAGAGGTTCCAAATAGATACCTGGCTGGTGTTGCAGAGGTTGCATTAAAGGAGCACTTTTCTGATAAAACCAATTGGCGAAAAATGTTGCAAAATGAATATGAGGAGGTAAAATGGGAAAATGTTATACCAGAAGCAATTGATAAATTGCCTAAAGATTTAAAACACTATATAATAAGTGGTACTAAAGTAACAGAGATTAATTTCCCTGTTTTACAATATCCAGATAAAGTAAAAAGTCTAAATCTAGAAAAGGAGAATAAATTCTCAGGATTACTTAAAGGTATAAAGGGTCAATACCTTCTTTTTGAAGATCAAACAGTTTATAATATTCGATCAAATGAAGGAACCAGAGTAAAAATTGAGATTGACTAACGTTGAATCTTTGACGACTGATTTAAAAGTTGATTAATTTTATTAAGTTCTTCTGGTTTGAAATAACGCCATTTACCTACTTTAACGTCTAGCTTGATATTCATAATTCTTACCCTTTTAAGATCAACCACCTTATAGTTTAAAAACTCACACATTCTTCGTATTTGTCGATTTAGACCTTGGGTCAGAACGATCTTAAATTTCTTTTTATGCGTTTGTTTTATAAAACATTTTTTAGTCACTGTATCAAGAACTGGCACTCCATTTCCCATTTTATCAATAAATTCCTTGGTAATTGGTTTATTGACAGTAACCAAATATTCCTTTTCGTGATTATTTCTCGCCCTTAAAATCTTATTCACAATATCGCCATCATTGGTTAAAAAAATCAACCCCTCGCTGGGCTTGTCCAATCGACCGATCGGGAAAATCCTCTTTGGATAATTAATAAAGTCTATGATATTATCTTTTTCTACACGTGTATCAGTTGTACAAACAATTCCTTTAGGTTTATTAAAAACTAGGTAAATAAGCTTATTTTTTGGGTTATTCAAAGCTTCCCCATTCACTGTAATTTGATCTTCAGGACATATTTTAAGTCCCATTTCAGCTTTTTTTCCATTCACTAAAACTCGTCCTGCTGCGATTAGTCTATCTGCTTCTCTTCGGGAACAATAACCTATTTCACTTAGGTGTTTATTTATTCTGGTCAGGGATTTTTCTTCATTAATCATATCATCAAATACTTATTTCTTCGCCTATTTCTAGTTGGAATTTTTTTCTAAAAAGCCAAACAAATAAATATAACAGTGGGGTATCCAGTGCGGCAACGATTATCTTAAAGATAAACCCAGATAATACCAACCCAAAAAATAAATCCCAAGGTAGAATTCCGAAAATAGACAACAACATAATTACTGAAAAAGTATCTAAGAACTGAGATGCAAAAGTGGAAAAGTTATTTCGCAACCATAGCAGCCTCCCTTTGGTTACCTTTTTCCAAAAGTGATATATTTTTATATCAACAAACTGTGCAATTAGGTAGGATATCATGGAGGCTAAAACGGCTAATGGAGAAAGTGAAAAAACTTTATCGAAGGTACCATCATCAACTGGAGAATTTTCTATTGCAGGAACATAATCGGCTAAGAGTAAAATCCCCATCGAAAAAAAAGAAGCAAAAATTCCAGCAGTTACAACCCTGTTGGCGGCTTTTTTCCCATAAATTTCAGAGATTAAATCAGTAATCAAAAATGTTAATGGGTAGGGTAAAATTCCAACTGATAGTTCAAACAGTCGAATACCAAATACCTCACCCTGAAACGGATACCAAAAAAAGAATTTTTGAAAAATCAGATTAGATACTACTAGTGAGGTAATGAATAATGCAGCAAGATACAAATAGATTTTTGCCGCCAGTTGCCGCTGTTGTGGTTTCATTTATTCAATATTTATCAAGAAAGGGATTCTTGCTTGAATACCTTCCACCTTGCTAAGTTCGAAAAATTCTGAGGTAAATTTTTCAATTGGGTTGTCAAATATTTTCAATTGGGCAAAAGAAAAAGCATCAAGAAGTATCTGCTCAAACTCATCCTCATACTTGGGGTAATCAACAATATTGAAGTTTTCAATATTTGCCATTTCCGCAGCAGTCTCTATTGCATCCTCAAGTCCTCCAAGGTCATCAACTAATCCATTTTCTTGTGCATCTTTACCTGACCAAACCCTTCCTTGCGATAGGGACTCTACTTTTTCCATTTCTAGAGATCGACCTTCCGCTACACGCGACTTAAAAGTGCTATAAATTTTTTTAATTGCACTTCTGGTTGAATTTTTAAACCCTTCACTTAATGGCTCGAAAAGGCTGTAGCCCATTGAATTCTTATTTGAGTTAACTTGTTCCGCGTTTACACCAATCCTATCTGCAAGCCCTTTAATGTTTGGAAAAGCTGCAAATACACCTATAGATCCGGTTATAGTCATTGGATCTGCATAAATTTTATCTCCTAAACAAGCAATATAATATCCTCCAGAAGCAGCGACATTTCCCATTGAGACTACTATAGGCTTTTTCCCCTTTAAGTTTCTCATGGTATTCAAAATTATCTCAGAGGTCATAGCATCCCCCCCAGGAGAATCAATTCGCAAGACAACTCCTTTAATATTTTTATTTTCCACAACTTCATCAAGGGCTCGATTCAGTGCTTTTTTTCCAATGATTTCCTCTGATCCTTCAGTGTAAAGAATTGGCCCATTAGCATAGATGACTGCTATTCTGTCTTTTGTGTCATTTTCATATGGTTTGATTTGGGTATTCATTTCATAAAATTCAACTGAATTTATGGAGTTATACTTATTTAGTTCCAATGCAGCTTTGAGGCTATTTTCAAAATCTTTCTCATAGATTAGCGCGTCAATCATTGCATTGGACATAGCTTCCTCCGCATCGGTTACGGCTAGTTCTTCTACAAGCGTTTCCAAGGTGGTTTTGGAAATCACTCTACTTTCTGCTATCTCGTCACGAATGGTTGTCCAAAAAGCATCCAGCAGACCTTTGATTTGTCTTCGGTTTTCATTACTCATTTTCTTTTGTAAAAAAGGCTCAACAGCACTTTTGTATTTCCCATGTCGAATTACCTCCATTTTTATTCCAAACTGGTTTTGAAAATCTTCATAGTAGAGTACCTCTGAGGAAAGTCCTTTAAGTTCTATTGCCCCCATTGGATTCATAAAAATACTATCTGCTACGGAACTGAGATAATACCCTTTTTGCGACATAAAATCAGCATAAGCGTAAATAAATTTACCTGATTTTTTAAAATTTTTAAGACAGTTTCTAATCTCTCGAGTCTGAGCCCATCCTGAGGCGATTAAACCAGAGTTGAGTCTAATCCCTTTAATTTTAGGATCTTTTTTTGCTTTATTAATGCTGCCAATAATTGCATCCATCCCAACAATCGAGGGACCTTTTTCTGATAAAAATTGAAAAAGATTAAACGCAGGACTTCGATCCCTAACAGACAAATTTAAATTGAGATTTAAAATACTGTTTTCACTTACAAAAGCTGAATCAACTTTCTCTATATTAACAGAAGTGGCGATGGCGGCGATACTGATGAAAAAGAAAATGATTATCAGACCAAGAGCTACAGTGGTTCCCATGAGAGATGCTAAAAAACTTTTGAAGAAATTCATATCAGTCGATTTTAATAACAAAGATAGGGTTTGTGAAATTGTTTTACGAAATTTAATTTTAGGATTAAAATGAGTAAAGCATATATTTCACTTGGCGCAAATGAAGGAAAACGCCTTGAAAACATTCAAGAGGCGGTCACTCGAATTCAAAATAAAATTGGTAATCTGATCGCACTTTCCTCTCTATACCAAACTCCATCCCTGGGTTTTGATGGTCCAGATTTCCTTAATGCTTGTATTGAGATAGACACCAGCTTAAACCCTTTAGATGTATTGGATAAGCTATTGGATATTGAGCGAGCTATGGGAAGAGAACCTTCCCCTGAAAAAGGCTATCAGTCAAGACCCATTGATCTAGATCTTCTATTTTATGAGGAACAAATCATTAATACGCTAGACTTAATTTTACCACATCCTAGAATAGCGCAGCGTAATTTTGTTCTCTACCCGCTAAATGAAATCAACCCCGAACTTATTCATCCTGTATTAAAAAAAAATATTATTGACTTACTCTCTATTTCTCCAGATAAGACCAAGCCAAAAAAAAGTCCGCTATCCGATTGGTCTCCAGCATTCTTTGAGAAAAGGGAAATTCTAATTTTTGAAGGGAATATAGGAGTTGGAAAAACCTTACTTGCTCAAAAAATTGCTAGACAATATCGAGTTCCCTTTCTGCAGGAGAATTTTAAAGAAAATCCTTTTTTGAAAAAATTTTATGAAGATCCAGTAACATATGCTCTAGACCTGGAGAATCATTTTATGGAGGACCGATTTCAGCAATTTCAAACATTTATTTATGATACTAAAGGCAATTCTAGTGGGGTAGCTGACCATTCACTTTTTCGATCACTAATCTTTGCTAAAATTAATCTATCTCCATCCGATTTTGATGTATTTAAAAAGCATTATTTAGAAAGGTCCAAAACTTCTTCTTTTCCTGTAAAAGTAATTTACCTAAAACACACTATTGACCGATTAAAGAAGAATATCATTAGAAGGGGGAGGACTTTTGAGCAAAAAATCTCTATTGAATACCTAAAGAAAATAGAGCGGGGGTATCAATCATTTTTTAGTCATGAAAGTAAATATGATTTTTGTACTGTTGATCTTACAGATTTGGATTTTGTAAAAGAAGAAGCTGCCTATCAAATAATTCTATTGCGGATTAAAGCTTTTTTAGCTTTTGGTAAAAATCCCATAAAACCACACCACTAGCAACGGCTATATTTAATGAGTGTTTGGTTCCCTCTTGTGGTATTTCGATCACACTATCGCATTGGTTTACCGCTTCCTGAGAAACACCTTTTACTTCATTACCCAATACAAAAGCGTATTTATGATCTTTATTAACCTCAAAATTCTCCAGAGACATTGCCCCATCAGTTTGTTCAATAGCGAAAACTTTTATTCCTTTTTCTTGAAGCTTTTTGATTAAAGAGACTATTTCTTTTTGGTATTCCCAGTCTACTGATTCCGTTGCCCCCAATGCAGTTTTATGGATGTCTTTATGCGGCGGTACTGCAGTAATTCCACACAGATAGATTTTTTCAATCAAAAAAGCGTCAGCAGTTCTGAAAACAGATCCGACATTGTTTAAACTACGAATGTTGTCGAGAATTATAATTAAAGGGGTCTTGACTGCTTTTTTAAATACTTCTATCGTCTTTCGGTCCAGTTCGCTATTTTTGAGTTTACGCATGGGCTAAAAATACTAAATATTACAGGGGTCTCCTTGAGTGTTAACAAATTTTTCAAACCCAATTCTTGCAAGAATTTATTAATAATTACATTCGTATAAACCGTTCTCAAGTGGCCAAATCTAAGAAGGAAACCCCTTTAATGAAACAATATAACCAGATCAAGGTAAAATATCCTGATGCGTTATTATTGTTTCGTGTAGGAGATTTTTATGAAACTTTTGGAGCTGACGCCATTCGTGCATCAAAAATATTGGGGATAATTCTGACTAAAAGGGGAGTGGGTAGTAATAGTGAAACAGAATTGGCAGGATTTCCTCATCACTCCCTAAATACTTATTTACCAAAACTTGTGAGGACCGGTTGCAGGGTAGCCATATGCGACCAGTTAGAAGATCCAAAAATGACCAAAAAAATTGTAAAAAGAGGTGTTACAGAATTGGTTACCCCGGGTGTTTCATTAAATGATGAGGTTTTAGAACACAAGAAAAATAACTTTTTGGCAGCAGTTGTTTTTGGAAAACAAAAAACAGGAATTTCTTTTTTAGACATTTCTACTGGAGACTATTGGGTTTCTGAGGGGAGTGTGATTCAAATGGAACAATTGTTACAAAACTTTTCTCCAACAGAGGTTTTGGTTGCCAAACCCTCTAAAAAGAATTTTACCAAATTAATGGGAAATCAATTTAATGTATTCTACCTTGAGGATTGGGTTTTTGAAAGCAGCTATGCAGAACAAAAATTGACCGACCATTTTAAAGTCACTGGACTTAAAGGTTTTGGAATTCAAGAAATGAAAGTTGGCGTTGTTGCTGCGGGGGCTATTTTGCATTATTTATCAGAGGCTCATCACAACAAAATACCTCACATTACTAGTATTCGCCGAATTTTTGAGGAGGAATACGTCTGGATGGATAGATTTACAATACGAAACCTTGAACTCTTTCAATCCACCAACCCAAATGGCGTGGCATTGATTGATGTGTTGGATCAAACCCTAACACCTATGGGAGGACGAATGTTAAAACATTGGCTAGCATTTCCCGAAAGGAATTTATCAAAAATTAAAGCCCGACTAAATGTCGTAGAGGCTTTGATAAAAGATGATTCAATGTACGATAAAATCTCTAATTACCTAAGGGAAATTGTTGATATAGAGAGAATTGTCGCAAAGATTGCCACCCAAAAAATCAGTCCAAGGGCACTTGTGCAATTGGGGAAATCTTTGGATCAAGTTACTGAGATTAAGGTTGATCTTCTTGCCCATTCATCAAAAAAACTTAAGACTTTAGGTGCAGGTTTTTTAGATGCTGGGGAGGTCATTAAATTACTTAAATCTACCCTAAAACCTGAGGCCCCAGTTTTATTGGTTAAAGGTGAGGTCATTGCAGATGGAGTCAATATTGAGTTAGATGAGTTGAGGCAACTTTTGCATTCTGGAAAAGAACATTTAGATAGAATGCTTGAGCGGGAAAGTGAGCGAACCCAAATCCCCTCACTAAAAATAGCGTTTAACAATGTATTTGGCTACTATATCGAGGTGCGCAATACTCATAAAGAGAGGGTACCAGGGGATTGGATTAGAAAGCAAACCTTAGTTAGTGCTGAACGATATATCACCGAGGAGTTGAAAGAATTCGAAACCAAGATTCTTGGGGCGGAAGAAAAAATTAAGTCACTAGAAAGTAAGCTTTATTTTGAACTACTCACAGAATTACAAAAATATTTGGAGCTACTTAAGACCAATGCACAGGAGGTTGCTAGATTGGATGTGATGGGGTGTTTTGCTTATTTGGCAATGAAGTACAACTATTCACGCCCCCATTTTTTTGACAAAACTATATTGGAGATTAAAGAAGGCCGCCACCCTGTGATTGAGCACCAATTACAGCCTGGGACTCCCTTTATCGCAAATGATTTAATTCTTGATCCTTCTACTCAACAAATTATTATGATTACGGGGCCTAATATGTCTGGTAAGTCAGCGATACTTCGCCAAACCGCTCTCTTAGTTTTAATGGCTCAAATGGGAAGTTTCGTGCCAGCTGTAGCTATGAAAACCGGGATCATTGATAAAATTTTTACTAGAGTAGGGGCTAGTGATAATATCTCTATGGGAGAATCTACCTTTATGGTCGAGATGAATGAAACCGCCTCAATTCTAAATAATATTACAGAAAACAGTCTTGTTTTACTGGACGAAATTGGTCGGGGAACCAGCACCTATGACGGTATTTCTATTGCTTGGGCAATTGCTGAATATCTCCACGAACATCCTGCGAAATCGAAAGTGCTATTTGCTACCCATTATCACGAATTAAATGAAATGACCCATGATTTTATTCGTATAAAAAACTACAATGTTTCGGTCAAGGAGTTAGAGGATAAAGTGCTTTTTTTAAGAAAATTGATTCCTGGCGGAAGTGCTCATAGCTTCGGTATTCATGTAGCAAAAATGGCAGGTATGCCTGAGTTTGTTGTTCGTAGAGCCCACCAAAAATTAAAAGGTTTGGAAAAGTCCAATACTCTTGAAACTAATACTGAAAGTTTAAAGGTAGGCAAGGATGAGATGCAATTAAGTATTTTTAATTTGGACGATCCCTTATTAGAATCTTTACGAGAGGAGATAACAGACTTAGATATTGACTCACTTACACCAATAGAGGCATTGATGAAGCTTAATCAGATCAAAAGACAATTAAAATAATTGTTAATTAATTAAATTTTTTGGTTAATTCCTTTACAATAAAAGTTTAGTGGAATTTAGATTAAAAATGTGATATTTTACTATTTTTGCATCCCATATGCGAAAGTAGCTCAGGGGTAGAGCATCACCTTGCCAAGGTGAGGGTCGCGGGTTCAAATCCCGTCTTTCGCTCAGCTTTTTTAAGTCCTGCTCGAGTGGTGGAATTGGTAGACACGTTGGACTTAAAATCCAATGACCATTGAGGTCGTGCGGGTTCAAGTCCCGCCTCGAGTACGATTTTATTCCCAAGAATAATTTTTTATACTTGGGAATATTTTTTTGCTCACATTATATATAAATCCCATTCATATTTAAACATAGGTTTTTTTAAATTGCAGGCACGAAAACCAATGCAGTGAAAAAAATCAAACTATTAATTTCGTTATTATTAATAAACTTTTGTACCTACTCACAAACTATCCCAGAAGTGCCTATTAACCAATTTACTCAGGTAGAATATTTAAATTCCAAATATTACCCTATTGGCTGGTCTGAAGACGAACGTTATTTTGCACTAATGATCCTTAGCGAATCTAATTACGCTAGTCTTCCAGAGGGGCATGGGTTTGATTTTTTGGTTAAAGATGTAATAACAGATAAAGATGCCTATATCAAATCCTACAGTGGCTATGACATCTGTGAGGGTAAGTTTGATGCATATGGCCAAGGTGAATGCGACTTTTCAGCTAAGGGCATCTTTGAGCTTCACAAAGCCACTTTTACCGAGGCGCTAAATAAATATAATATTAACGCCAAAACCCCTTTAGCCTATTCCACTTTTCCTATAAAAAATGCAAAAGGCGAAAGTATAAGCATCCAGAATTATAAAGTCGAAAAAGACGGGTATATTTCCATGGAAACCCTAACCGCTACTAACGACCAACAAGGCAGTAAAACCATTTTTTTAATAAACTAAAATATTTCCGATATGTAACCAAAAAAATTAGTTTATTACAACTATCAATTAGGCATATAACAATGAAAATACCCCATAATTTCCGTGATGTGAAATTGAGCATGATCTTGTCAATAGGATATCTTTATAGTAGTAAGAAGGAGCTCCGTTTTTTGATTTTTTTTGTTCAATTTCTGTTGCAGAAAATTTAGTCACATCTTCTAATTTAATTTTGATCATTGTATTAATAAATTCCGGTATCACAAACTTAGAATAAGCTTTTGTTAATTTCTCATAACTTGCCAATGTGAAAATATAATTCTGAGTCACAATTGATGATGTATAGAATATTTGATCTTTATAAAACACGATTCCTTTTTTCTCTGAAATTAATAAGCAATCAAAATTTTTTGGGGCAAAAAAGCGCATTTCATTTTGTTGGGTAAAGACCTTATAAGCAGCTTCTTTCATGCTCCAAAATCTCCAAACTAAAATAAAAGAATTTGTTGCTCTTAAAATCAGTTGCTGCTCATTTACTGAAAATTGCTTTTCTAAAAAACCTCTTCGCTGCCAATTACTTTGTGTTTTTGCAATTGATAAATCTATGATATCATTACCAATCAAGATTTAGATAATTTGGTTTCAATAATATCAATTGCAGA
>CABXUL010000026.1 GCA_902515395.1 uncultured Bacteroidota bacterium
AAAATCAAAATAATGATGGATAGTGGCATTCGAAGTGGAACTGATGTCAGTAGAGCCTTAGCGTCAGGTGCTGATTTTACTTTTCTTGGAAGGAGCTTTATGTATGGTGTATCTGCTTTGGGCAGAAAAGGTGGAGACCATACTATTTCTATTTTAAAAACTCAACTTAAACAGGTTATGGAGCAAATGTGTAGTGAAAATACTATAGATCTTCGGAACAATACAATCTGAAAATCCATTTTGAAATCTCTATATAATATAAATTATAAACTCTTAATTTGAATAAGTGTTAGTTATTTCAATTTCAACTTATCAATAGATATCAACTAATGTTTTATTTCCTCTAAATTGGATTTATTTTTGTTTGTGTATGGAAAAAGTTAAAACCTTAATTATTGGAAGTGGCCCTGCCGGTTATACTGCAGCAATTTACGCCGCAAGAGCAGACTTAAATCCTTTGGTATACACCGGTATGGAACCTGGAGGTCAGCTTACTACTACTACAGAAGTTGACAATTTCCCCGGTTATCCAGATGGAGTGGACGGCCCCACAATGATGATTGAGTTACAAAAACAGGCCGAACGTTTTGGTACAGAAGTGAGAATTGGACACATTGACAAAGTGGAATTATCTAATAAAGCCGGTAGTTTTCATAAAGCTTTCGCTGAAGATGGGACTGAAATTCATGCTCAATCAATTATAATTAGTACTGGAGCTACTGCTAAATACTTAGGATTACCTAGTGAGCAACGCCTTCGAGGCGGTGGGGTTTCTGCTTGTGCTGTTTGTGATGGATTTTTCTATAAAGATCAGGAGGTTGCAATTGTCGGAGGAGGAGATACTGCTGCTGAAGAGGCTACTTATTTGGCAAATATTTGTTCCAAGGTAACTATGTTGGTAAGAAAAGCTGAAATGAAAGCTTCAAAGGCAATGCAACACAGGGTTACAAACACACCTAATATTGATCTTCGATTCAATCATGAAATTGACGAGGTGCTTGGAGACCATGTAGTTGAAGGATTAAGAATATTTAATAATCAAACCGGTGAAAAAGAGGAGATTAAAATCACTGGACTTTTTATTGCTATTGGACACAAACCTAATACAGAGATTTTTAAAAGTCAATTGGACATGGATGATGACGGGTATTTGATCACAAATGGAAAGTCAACAAAAACTAATCTTCCAGGGGTTTTTGCCTCAGGAGATGTACAAGATAAAGAGTACAGACAAGCAGTAACCGCTGCTGGGACAGGATGTATGGCAGCACTAGATGCAGAGCGTTATTTACAATCACTTTAATCCTAGAAATTATCTTCTAAATCTTGTGCTTCAAAATGAATTAAATCTTGATTCTCAAAACCGTAAACTATGTTGATTGGATTACAGCAAATTTCACAATCCTCAACATACTCGGTGCTTACTAAAGATGAATCCAAAAGCATTGAAATTTCCTCCCAACAATACGGACATTGAAAAAAATGTTCAAACATTAGTAATGTTTTAAGTTCTCAATTTCTTCCGCCAATTGTTCCCAGTTTTCGATATTTCTTGAAAGTTCCTTTTTCTTTTCATGGTAGCTTTCAAAAAAGTTTGCTTCACTAATAGTTTGTTCATAGTTGATTTCCAATTCTAGATCAATTGCCTTTATCTTTTTTTCCAAACTAGCAATACTAACCTCTAACTTACTGAGTTTATTTTTTAGGGATTTTTCTTTTTTCTGAAGCTTATAATCAAAATCTTTTCTTTGATCACGAACTTTATTTTTCATTAGATTTTTTTCAAGCTCCTTAAGAGAATTGATTTTTTTATTTTCCAAATAGGTATTAATATCGTCTAAGTAAAGCTTAGTTCTTCCATCTTTAAATTCCAGTACTTGACCACATAATCCAGACAGGAAATCCCGATCGTGAGAAACCAAAATCAAAGTTCCTTCAAAATTAATTAATGCGTCTTTTAATATACGCTTAGACTGAATATCCAAATGGTTTGTTGGCTCATCCATTATAAGAGTATTAAATGGTTGAAGTAGTAATTTACATAGAGCAAGTCTGTTTCGTTCACCTCCTGATAAAATACTGACTTTTTTATCTACATCGTCGCCTTTAAACAAAAAAGCACCCAACAAGTCTCTTACCTTACCTCTATTCTCATTAGAGGCAGAATCTTGAATGGTAGTCAAAACGGTTTTAGAAGGTGCTAAAGTCTCGGATTGATTCTGAGCAAAATAACCAATCATAACATTATGTCCTAAGCTCAATTCTCCATTTCCATTTATAATTCCTACCAATAACTTTGCAAGGGTCGACTTTCCTTGTCCATTTTGACCAACAAAAGCTATTTTAGTACCTCTTTCAATAAAGAGATTTATATTGTTAAGTACTTTTTTATCTCCATAACTTTTTGCCAAGTCTTTAGTTTCTAATATCATTTTACCAGGTTGAATGGCGACTGGAAATTTTAGTTTCATCACCTGAGTTTCCTCAGTGTCAATAATTACACGTTCAACTTTTTCTAATTTTTTAATCAGAGACTGAGCCATACTGGCTTTTGACGCTTTGGCCCTAAAACGCTCAATTAGCTTTTCAGTTTGCTGGATTTGTTTCTCTTGATTTTTTTGAGCCGCTTGTTGTTGAATTCGCATTTCCTCTCTTAATGCCATGAAGGGAGTATAAGACTTTTTTAAATCAAAATGTCTCTTGTTAACAATTTCAATAGTTCTATTAGTAACTTGGTCTAGAAACATTATATCATGAGATACCAGAACAACAGCTCCATTATATTTCATTAAAAATTGTTCTAGCCACTCAATTGAATCAATATCTAAATGGTTCGTCGGCTCATCTAATAGCAGTATATCGTGAGATTTTAATAATATTTTTGCCAATTCAATTCGCATTCGCCATCCTCCAGACAAAGTTGATGTTAGTTGGTGGAAATCATCGGTAGTGAAACCCAATCCCAATAAAATTTTTTCAGATTGTGCCTTATAAGTATATCCTCCTAAAATCTCAAATGTAGTTCCTAAATCACTAAGCTCCTGGATCAACTCTTGATAAACACTACTTTCATAATCTGTTCGAGTATTTAGTAATTCACTAATCTCCTCTTGTCGGGATTGATTTTTCAAAAGTTTTGGAAAAGCTTGATAGGTTTCTTCGATCACAGTCCTAATATTTTCAACCTCAAGCTCTTGAGGTAAATACCCTAAAGAACAATTTTTCTCAAGTGAGAAACTTCCAGTTGATGAAGTATTTACACCTGATAATATCTTCAAAAAAGTACTTTTACCTGCTCCATTTTTGCCAATTAAACCGATGCGATCACCCATACCAATCCTAAAAGAAAGGTTCTCAAATAAAACCTCCCCACCGAATGAAACTCCTAAGTTTTGTATGTCAAGCATTAAATTGTATTATTAATTGCGAAAATAATTATTTTCAAAACGTTTTATATCTGTCGCTTCAGGCAATTTAAATTTATATTCAATATATTCATATAACCACTTAGAAAGTAATGGGGCCATTAACACCCCCCTTGTTCCCATTCCATTTAGGATGAATAGTTTATTGTTCAAAGGGTGAATTCCTAGTAGTGGCCTTCTGTCGATTACCGTGGCTCTTATCTGAGCCTTATGTTCAAGAATTTGATAGGGTAAATTGAGGATTTTATCTAATTTAGAAAGTAACCACTCATTTCCTTTTTTGGTAGCAAACGTGGTTTTATCCTCTCGGTCAAAAGTAGCTCCTACCCAAAACTTATTCTCCCCAATTGGTGAAAGAAAAATTGGCCCTTTAAAAATAACTTCCTCTGTGAGTAGATTACATTTTATGATCAACATTTCGCCTTTTGAACCTACCAACGGGAGATAATTAAAAAAAGGGTTCTTAACGCTCTGAAATCCTTCACAGAAAACAATTTTTTTTGCTTGAATACCCTTATATAATATTCCCTCTGGATTAAATTCTAACTTTGTATGGTCGATTCTACAATCAATATATTGGTTGGGAATTATTTTTTTTTGGTATGAAGAAATAAGAGTAATATTATCTACTTTCGCACTCTTTTTAACCTCCCCATAATTGAATGGAGCTTTAATACCATTGTATTTATCTCCCGATATTAATTTATTGTTTAAATAATTTTTTAGAAATGGCTTCGAGCATCCAAAAACCCACTCATTTTGTTCCCTTTTATTGTTTAAAATACGGAGAATTGGAGTCCTATGAATTATTTTAGTTTGGACCAAATCTTGAATCTCACTATAATGTCTAAATGCATAATTCAAAAATTCATCCGATTTCCAAACAGAATTAAATCTTTTTAAAACTGTAGGGTTAATTATTCCAGCAGCCAAATTGGATGCACTTTCCTCTCTAGGAGCAAGAACAACAAAACTTCTATCATGTCGCCTAAGTTGTTCGGCATAATTGAGCCCTGCTATACCAAAACCTACAATTAGTGTATCTATCAAAAAAACTTAAAATAAAAAAAGCGTTATCTAACGATAACGCTTAAAATTAAATATTAAATGGGATTAGTTGTTCCAGAGATCTTGCTCAAAATCACGAATAATCGATTTTATTCTATCTGCTTCTAAAAGCATTTTTAAAGCGTCATCTCTAATATAATCTTTAATAAGCCTGTCTTCATATATATTTTCTTCTTTGTATATAAGAGAATTAAACCTTCTAGAGTTTAACATATGATCATAAGTAACAGGTTGAGAGGAATTCTTAGAATTAAAAACCTTGTGTTTATTTAACGATTTTCTAGCATCAGGGAACCAAATCCAAAATAGTTCAACAGGGATAACATTTTTATCACCACTTTCATACTTTTCAATGTCTTTACCCTGAATCACCACTGGACATAAACCTAATAATCTATATTTTAATTCTCCTAACCTTTTATCAACGTACCAGGTTCCTTTAATTCTATACTCCCTGACATACTTTGCAGTAACAGGCCATTCAAATATAAAATCGTCATTCCAAACCTTAGTTATATTGTATTCTGCTTTTGCTTGATCAGTAGTATCGATGTATTTCAACTGGATCTCGTCTCCAACTTGTTTTATTCTAAAATATGGATCTTTATATACCTCTTTTATTTCTTTATTTTTTATAGCATCAGTTAAAATATGCCATAATGATCTTCTATCTTCTCCCAAATTTTCAATCTGAGTTGGATAGTAAAATGGGAAGTTTATTCTTTCATCTAAGTCAATTATTTCCCAGACAGTTTTTGACCATAAAACGTCTCTGTCATCTACATAACCATATTTAAGTGGCTCCTGATTATTAGCTAAAATTTGTTGTTCGTTTAATTGACCTACATCTTGCGGAACTCTAGCATTAAGAAGATTAGCCTGAGAGTTGACTTTAATAAAGGATATTAAAAAAATTAAAACAATAAATGATTTTAGCTTCATATCAAAGTTCTAAATAACAGTAATAATTATAGGGTTAACACTTTTAATAGCTAATTTAGGATTTGAAGTAGCTCTCACTTTTATATTCTCAATTGTTAGCTTACCTCCAGATCTAACTCTATTTATTAATCCTCTAGCATCATTATTAAACTTATTACCTGAAACCTCAATGGCAGGAAGCCCGGGAGCTGACAAAGTATAGCCTAAAACCCTCAGTGGTAAATCAAAATCAAAATCTTTAAAAATGGCAACAACTGTTTGCTTACCTATTGCTCCTTTTGGAAGTGAAATGGAACCGGTCTTACCAGCTATTTGACAGGTGGGATTGGGTAGACCTTTAACTCTAAATTTACTTTGACTGGAGACTACCTGTCCGTCAGGGAGTGTGCCAGAGGCTCTAATAATTACCTCTCTTCCTCCTCCTGCAGGAGTCAAAATGTATTTACTACCCCGAGATCTTTTGAGTCCATTTGCAGAAGCTCTTACCTTATTGTCAGGAATACCAGGTATAGAAATTGTTAATGGATTTTCTACTCCAATATAAACAACATTCATCTTATCTGCAGAAATTACGGCAGAGTTAGGTTTTGATATAACTGGGAATGACTGATCGACAGGAATTCTTGACTCGACTCCTTCATTTAAAAAAATCAAATCCCCCTTAATTACGTGATCACCTGGATTTCCAGTTCTAATTTTTAATTTTATACCACCATCAATTAAATCATAATCGTTATCAGTTAATTTTCGACCATCTAACTCAAGGTCAACCCCATTAGGCTTTTGAGCCCCTCCTTTTCTTCCAAGAATTACACTACCATCAAAGGTTTCTCCTTGATAGTAGGCGCCTTTTTCAGTTTTTAACAAACTTATATAATTTGATTCATTGACATTTGAAGACATTTTTAATTCTTTTCCCATAAGAGTTGCAAAAACATCATGTTCAGTCTGACGAATATCATTTTGCATCAAAGAAAATTTAGCAAGAGAAGAAATTAAAGGCATTCCTTGGTAATTACTAAAAAACCAATCCTCATCCATTCCATCGCTATTTACAATATTACCATTTTCGTCTCCTGTAAAAAAACGGTTTTCGACCATTTCTATATACTCAGGATACT
Source organism: uncultured Bacteroidota bacterium (assembly GCA_902515395.1). Lineage (GTDB taxonomy): Bacteria > Bacteroidota > Bacteroidia > Flavobacteriales > Flavobacteriaceae > UBA8316. The sequence goes on from CABXUL010000026.1 coordinate 6,557, forward strand.
GACTTCCGAAAACCTGAATAACATGCATTTTATAGGTATTAATCATATCTATAAATTCCTCCTTAGCCTGACTTGAACCTTCTTTGAAAAAAAGCATGTCTAAGCTTTCCCCCTTATCCATTTGAGCATATTCCTTTAATTCTGGATCTTTCTCTCTTTGTTTTTCAGTTATTTGGTTCATTATTTCAGAAATCCTATCATAAAATTCATCAGATTCCTCCTTTATTTCTTTTGCAGTTCTAAGGTGTCCTATCCACTTACCTCCTTTTTCTTCAGCATTAACCTTTATATTTTCATAAATATTGTCATTACTTTCATCAACTCTTGTGTTTGCATCCGAGATCTTTACAAACATCTGACCAAATCCATCTAATACCTCCTTACTTACGTTCAAGGCAAGCATTGTTATAAATACCAGATACATTAAACTAATAAGTTTCTGTCTGGGTGTTTCTTTAGCTCCAGCCATTAGTATTTAATTAATTTTTATTCATTGCGTTAAGCATTCCATCATATACCTGATTCAATGAGGCAAGATTAGATGATAATGCTTCCATTTGTACTCTTAATTTCTCAGCGTTATCCGCTACTTGCTGATTAAACTGCGTGTTATTACCAGCAGATTGAACCTGTTCGGAATATACACCATTAAGTTGCTTCAATTTTTGAGAAGCAGCAATTAATTGTTCTGAGTAATCCTGGGAAGAGGAAGCAGCATCCGCAGCAGGGGATAGAGCCTCAGCTGAAGATTCAAGTTTCTTTATGCTTTGAGTTAATTTATTCACAAGTGCGACATCCAATTTAGCTTCTTGTAAGATGTCATCTATTTTAGCAGAAAGACCTTTCTCTCCTCCAGATGATCCAGAAGAGGATTGCCCTTTAATTTTTTTGGCGAAATCTTCGTGTTCTTCTTTAATTTCTCCAGTATTTAGTGCAGAAACAGTAAAGATTAGAGCTTCAGTTCCAAGGCCCAAACCAAGAACAAGTCCTCCTGTAATAGGACCTATTTCAAGGTGAAGTATCTTAAAAAGTGCTCCGATAATTACTACGGCCCCACCTAAACCGAAAAGCATATGCATCATTACTTTTCCTCTTAATCTCTTTTTTAAAGCTTTGTCATCCATTTTTAAAGTATTTTATGTTTATCTAAAAATATTAAATTATTTTATTTTCACCTTACTTGTACCTAAATAATCTTGAACAGTCCTGAATCCAATATAACTTCTTGATGTATCCGCATACTCGTAGTCCCTTGAACTGACTCTCAAAAAGTATGCAACATCTTTCCAAGAACCTCCTCTTACCACCTTACGAAATTCACTTTTCATGGACATATTGGGGTTTAGGGATGCCACGTATTCGTAAGCACCTGATTCGTATGATGAACTTGTCCACTCGGCAACATTTCCAGCCATATTATATAGATTGAAATCATTTGGTAAATAAGATTTTGCTTCAACGGTATAGACTGCCTGGTCAGCAGCATAGTCTCCTCTTAAAGGCTTGAAGTTAGCTAAGAAACAAGCTCTATCATTTAAAAGATAAGGACCTCCCCATGGATAAGTTCCTGAGGGTATCCCGCCACGAGCAGCAAATTCCCACTCTGCTTCACTAGGTAATCTAAAGTTATTAACCAAAGGTTTATTTTTTGACTTCTGATAGCTATTTTTAAAATGTGTTCTCCAATTACAAAATGCAACTGCCTGATCCCAAGAAATTCCTACTACGGGGTAATCTTGAAATGCAGGGTGAGAAAAATACTCGTTATGCATTGGCTCGTTGTAAGAGTAAACAAAGTCTTTTATCCAAACAGTGGTGTCAGGGTAAATCTGAACTTGTTCTTGTTTGATGTAAGGCTTTCTATCAATAAACTTTTGCCTTGTTCTTTTAGACTCAGCCGCTGCTGCTTCCGCATCAAACCATGTATACTTATATATTAACTTAGTAACATCAATTTTCATCTCTCCATTATACCATAATTCAGGAGGTAAATATAAAGAGTCAAGCACCTCAGAATAAGCTTGATCTGGATAGTCCTCGGTATCCCAATATACGTCATTATCCCAATTTAGTGGTCTACCAGCATACAGATCCTCACTTAAATCGTAATAATTTGTACGCATATATTTTTGAAATTCACTTAATTTAGATGTATCTGCATCTTTGAAAGAAAATTCTCCTATACCATCTCTATTTTCTTCACCAAGATCAAGTTCATCAGCTTTTCTAGCTAACATTGCCATGGTAACGGAGTCTTTAACCCAGTAAACAAATTGTCTGTATTCGCCATTTGTGATTTCAGTTTCGTCCATATAGAATGAGGGAACCGTAACAGTCCTTGCAGCGGCATTGTTAAGTTGCGCAACATCCTCATCTGATTTACCCATAATGAAAGCACCTCCCTCAACAAGAGTCATTCCGTAAGGTTTTTCTGGAAACCACTTTTTTTGTTTTACCCCAATAAGCTCTCCTCTGTTTTTCTTACCCCCACAACTAAATATTGTAAGCAAAACAAAAACAAAAAGAATAGATCTTTTTATAATCATTGACGAGTGATTAAACTCATTTAATAAGTGTAAAACTAAATATTTTTTCACTATAATAAAGTTTCTCAATAAAAAAGACTCTTTTAACATGATTAATCCAATAAAAATAATCAAATAATTACCTAAATAATTTTTAACCCCTTTTTATTGCTTTCCACCACATATAGGGTATTTTATCATTGCAAGCATCCAAATAATCTTGATGCGTGCATGGTAATAACGTCGTTGTTTTATTTTTATTATTTAAATATGAATGATTTGTTACTTCTAACCACCAACGATTACTTTTTTCACTTTGGAAAAAAATCATTTCCATATCAGATAATGTCACAGTATACCTTGTAAAACCTTTACTAGTAAGAACCGGATATTCATCAAACCTACAACTATAACCCTCAATGAAATACCAAATAATTTGAGCCAACAATTGGTTGAAAATATTTGAGTTGGGTAGTTCAAAAACACCGAAAATATCCAGTCGGTCACTAATTCCTGCATACCTTGCAAGAGCACATATTGTTCTAGCATCTATTCCATTAGGATTACCAGAAGGAAGATTTGTAGCCTGCCATCTGAGACATTTCATATCAAAACCAATAATATTAGCATCTCTAAGGTATGGTTCAGCGATGGTAACATCATTTAAAATATTCCCAAGTCTTAAGGCATCAAAATGAAGTTTATCAATTAAATCTAATTCTTCTTGGGCTATTAAATAACTTTGGTATCCTAGGTTAGTAAAATTTAATAGGAAATTAGGCTGATCCATTATTATTCTACTCATATATGATCGGCCCGAAATCAATTCTTCCTCTTGAGAAAAATCAAATTGATTATCGACTGAGACAATATTTACTAATTGTTTTGTTTTCTGATAAGATTGGTACATAGGAAAGATTAGGTCATGGCTGCCTCCAATTACTATTGGTAGTATATTAAGTTGACGCAAATACAAGCAAATTTCACTCAAGGCAAAATAAGTGTCCTCAGCAGTAGCTCCATTTGGGAGATCGCCTAAATCGCAAATACTAAAATTCCAATTACCAGGAAAAAGTTTGTAAAAAGACTTTCGGAAATCTAAAGTTTTATAAGTGGCAGTAGGAAAAAATGTATTTCTAATTTCAGAAACACCTATTACTGCAATTGAACACCCCTTTAAGTCTGGAATTCCGTTTTGTTCTGTGAAAATATCAATATTTTTACCTATTACTTGATTAGGTTGAATCAAAAGTGAGGAAATAGCCTCCTCTGAGACGGGAACTAGAGACTCAAGGCTCATTTTTTCTTTTTAGAGGGTTTAGGGCTCAGGTATTTCATCGCCACTTCCAAAGTTATTTTAGTTGGATCTATATCCTTTCCTAATTCGACTTTTTTCTTACCCTTTATAATGTTTGACCTACCCCATCTTGCCTTTTCAATTCTAATTTCTTCATCAGGCCATTCCTGAATTAATTTTTCTTTTTCCTTCTGAATTTTATCTTTGATAAGACTCTCTATATCTTGTTCAGAAAGGTCATCAAAATTATATTTCTTGTTAACATTAATGAACATTCCGCTCCATTTGATAAAGGGTCCAAATCTCCCTTTTCCCTTGGTAACTGGAAGATTTTCATAAGTATAAATTGGAGCTTCTGCCTTTTGTTTTTCATTGATTAATAGTATTGCCCTGTCAAGATTAATTGACATCGGATCTTCGTCTGACGGTAATGAGACAAACATAGTATTAAATTTAATGTAAGGTCCATATCTTCCATTATTTACAATTACTTCCTGACCATCATAAATCCCCAAATTCCGAGGTAGCTTGAATAACTCAAGAGCATCAGCTAATTCGAGTGTCTCCAATTGTTGACCAGGTGATAGGCTTACAAAAATCGGCTTTTCCTCATCCTCGGCTTCTCCAATTTGAGCGATTGGTCCAAATCGACCCAATCTCACTTTTACTACTCTTCCTGATTTTGGGTCATTTCCTAAAATTCTTTCGCCGGACTCTCTAGTTGCATTTTCATTGACATGACTGACTGTTTTGTGGAAATTATCATAAAAACCTTTAATCATTTTTGTCCAATCTTCAGAACCCTGCGCAATTTGATCAAAACTCTGCTCAACTTTTGCGGTAAAGCTGTAATCGAGAATATTTTCAAAATTAGAAACTAAAAAATCATTTACAATGGAACCTATATCAGTTGGAATTAACTTCCCCTTATTTGATCCAACCTTCTCACTAAGCATCTGGGATTTAATTTCATTATTTGATAATTCCAATTGGATATATTTTCTTGATTCACCTTCAGAAATTCCTTTTTCGATATACTTTCGGTTTTGAATTGTGGATATGGTAGGAGCGTATGTTGAGGGACGACCGATACCTAGTTCTTCTAATTTTTTAACTAGAGAAGCCTCCGTAAACCGATAAGGAGGACGGCTAAATCTTTGATTTGCCGTCATAGACCTAAGACTTAATACCTCACCTTTTTCTACTTTCGGAAGTAAATCATTTTGTTCATCACTTTGATTATCAACCCCTTCAAGATATACTTTAAGGAATCCATCAAAAGTAATGACCTCACCTTTAGCAATAAATTGATCTGAGTGAGTAGATGCTGAAATTTTAAGTTGAGTACGCTCCAACTTAGCATCACTCATTTGGGAGGCAATGGATCTTTTCCAAATTAGTTCATATAAACGAGACTGATCATAATCAACGTTCTCTAGTCTAATTCTGCTAAAATCAGTTGGTCTTATAGCTTCATGGGCCTCTTGGGCTCCTTTATTTTTATTTTTGTATTGACGTTGTTTTACATATTTTTCACCATAAAGATTTTCAATTTGCCTCAAAGCACCAATTTTAGCCTCTTTGGATAAGTTTACACTATCAGTCCTCATGTAAGTAATTAACCCAGCCTCGTAAAGTCTTTGGGCAAGATTCATAGTTTTACTAACAGAAAAATATAATTTTCTTGATGCTTCTTGTTGAAGTGTTGATGTTGTGAATGGAGCGGTAGGAGTCTTAGATGCAGGGTTTTTTTCTATTGAATCTACAGAGAAATTGGCAGATATATTTTTTTCTAAGAATTTTTGGGTAATCTCCTCTGAATCAAAATTTTTAGGCAAAAGTGAATTTATTGGCTTATTAGCTTTGTTGAAAAATAAGGCTTGGGTTTTAAAAGACTCTTTGGGAATGAAATTATTAATTTCTCTCTCTCTTTCAACAATTAATCTTACTGATACTGACTGTACCCTTCCTGCAGATAACCCCCCCTTAACTTTTCTCCATAATACTGGAGATAATTCATAACCCACCAATCGATCCAGCACTCTTCTAGCTTGCTGTGCATTAACTAAATCATAATTGATGTTTCTAGGATTTTCAATAGCATCCAATATCGCTGTCTTGGTAATCTCATTAAAAACTATTCTTTTAGTATTGTCTGCTTTTAGTCCTAAAGTATTTGAAAGATGCCAAGCAATAGCTTCTCCCTCACGATCTTCATCACTGGCTAGCCAAACAGTGTTCATTTTTTTTGCTAATGATTTTAATTCACTGACCACTTTCTTCTTGTCAGAGGAAACAATGTATTTAGGAGAGAAATCTCCTTCAACGTTAACTCCTAACTCATTAGAGGGAAGATCTGCGATATGACCAAAACTTGATGCAACTTTAAAATCTTGACCAAGAAACTTTTCTATGGTTTTGGCTTTTGCCGGAGACTCTACAATTACTAGATTACTTGCCATAAATTATTTTTAAAGTATAAAATTATGTAGTTTTTTTTTAAGATCAATTATTATATCGGGTTGCAAATCTATAAAAATTGAAAAGATGTGAAGTTTTAATTTTAAAGATTTGAAAAAAATTAAGATTTAAGCAAGGTTTGTGTAATTGATTATTTTATTTCATTTTTGGAAAAGATTAAGTTAAAATGATAATAAGAAATTAGCGTTAGGCTTATGAAAATTGAACAAATTTACACTGGATGTCTGTCTCAAGGCACATATTACATTGAAAGTAATGGAGAGGTTGCTATTATTGATCCTTTAAGAGAAATAGATACTTATTTAAAGCTTGCCAAAGAAAATAATGCAAAAATTAAATATATATTTGAAACTCATATTCACGCTGATTTTGTAAGTGGTCATTTAACCCTTTCCAAGGCTACAGGAGCCCCTATAATTTTTGGGCCTAATACTATAACTTCGTATCCTGTAACAATTGCTAAGGATCAACAAGTTTTCAAACTTGGTAATTTAACTTTTGTAGCTCTCCACACTCCGGGACATACTCTTGAAAGCACCACTTATCTTCTTAAAGATAATCTTGGTAAAGATCATGCAATTTTCACAGGTGATACACTTTTTATAGGGGATGTTGGAAGACCAGATCTGGCCCAAAAGCAAAGTGGAAAGACCCAAAGGGACATGGCAGGCATGCTATTTGATAGTCTCAGAAAAAAGATAATGCCATTAAGTGATGATGTAATTGTTTATCCAGCTCATGGGGCAGGGAGTGCATGTGGGAAAAAAATAAGTAGGGAAACTTTTAGCACTCTTGGAAATCAAAAATCAAGTAATTATGCCTTAAATAAATCATTAAGTAAAGAGGAATTCATTAATGAATTAACTGAAGGGCTAGAAAGTCCACCTGCATACTTTCCGATGAATGTTAAAATGAATCAGGAGGGGTATAATCATATTGAGAATATTTTGAGAAAAAATTTAAACCCTCTTGATCCCGATGAATTTGAAAAATTAGCTAATCAATCTGGAGTATTAATTTTAGATGTGAGAAATCAAATTCAATTTGCAGAAGAACATATCCCTGGATCAATATTTATAGGAATTGATGGAGGTTTTGCTCCTTGGGTCGGTGCAATAATAGGTGATGTAAAACGACCAATTCTATTGATAACCCCAAAAGGCAGGGAAGAAGAAACAATTACTCGTTTGGCAAGAGTAGGTTTTGACAATGCATTAGGATTTCTTGAGGGAGGACTAAGTTCATGGAAAGTTACGGGGAGGAAAACCGATTCTGTTTCTACAATTGAAGCCTCAAAGCTTGGAAAAAAAATATTTGATCAGACTAAGATAATTGATGTTAGAAAGAACTCGGAATTTAGTAATGGTCACCTTAAAAATGCTTTAAATATACCATTAGATCAGCTTAGTGAAAACTTCGATAAAATTCCTTTAGATGGTAATTTTTTCGTTCATTGTGCGGGTGGGTATAGAAGCATGATAGCCAGCTCTATACTTAAAAGTAGAGGCATTGATTCAATGACTGACATAATAGGTGGATTTTCAGCAATAAAATCCTCAGGTATTCCAATTGAAGTCTAATCCATTAATTTTTAAATAATAAATCATGAGTTTAAAGGAAAAATTAAAAAAAATATCTTTAATTATTTTATTCTTACCACTTTTAGGATCAAATAAAGAAAGTAAAAATCCACCTAAGTATAATGTATTGTTCATTGTGTCTGATGACCTTAATTGCGATCTTGGTGCTTATGGAAATCAAATGGTTGTTTCGCCTAACATAGATAAGTTAGCTGAAAGAGGCGTCTTATTTGGAAATGCTCACAATCAATATCCTTGGTGTGCTCCTTCAAGAGCCTCATTTATGACAGGATTATATCCCGATCAAACTAATATTAAAAAGTTAAGAGTTTATTTGAGACAGACTCTGCCTAAAGTAGTTACAATTGGACAAAGATTTAAGCAAGAAAATTATCATTCTGTTCGGGTAGGAAAAATTTTCCATTATCATAATCCCAGAGATATAGGAACTGCTGGACATGATGATAATTATACTTGGGATCAAACTGTAAATCCATATGGTCGAGATAAGGTTGAGGAATATAAAATAAATACACTATCCCCCAGATCATATGGTGGAACACTAAGCTGGCTTGCAGCAGATGGGACTGATGAAGAGCAAACAGATGGAATAGGTGCAACCGAGACGATCAAGTTTCTCGATAAATTTGCCAAAAGTGGCGAAAACTTCTTCCTTGCATTTGGATTATACCGTCCTCATACGCCCTATGTTGCACCAAAAAAATATTTTGATCTATATGAGACTAATGAAATGGAAATCCCAAAGAGCTCCGATAAAGAACTCGAGACGATTCCAATTCCTGCGGCAATAAGTATTAGAGAAAAAAAGAATCAGAATAACCTGGAGGAAAGCCTAGCTAAAACAATTAAAGAGGCTTATTACGCTACCACAAGTTTCGTTGACGCTCAAATAGGGCGTGTTTTGGATAAATTAAAGGAAACTGGATTAGATAAAAATACGATTGTGGTTTTCACCTCCGACCACGGTTACCACCTCGGCGAGCATGGACACTGGCAAAAACGTACGCTATTTGATAATGCTACTAGAGTACCATTAATTGTAGCAGGTCCTGGAATAAATAAAAATGAAAAAATAATGGGGGCTCCAGTAGAACTTGTTGATATCTACCCCACTTTGATGGAGCTTTTAGATATGGATACTCCAGAATTTGTATCAGGTAAAAGCTTTGCTCCTCTTTTAAAAGATTCTAACGCAAGAGTAAGAGAAAGCGCCCTTACAGAACTAGGAGTAAATACAGGTTATGGTGCAAAAGTTTCTGGATACTCAATTAAAACTGATCGTTATAGATTGACACAGTGGGGGTATAATGGTGTTTTAGGTTTTGAATTATATGATCATAAATTTGATAAAGAAGAGCTTAAAAACCTTTCTAAAGTTGATTCATATAAGTTTATCAAAGATTCACTAACTAAGGTATTATCTAAAAGAATTGTTGAGGCTAAAAAACAACCAAAAGGACTTGATTTTGTAACGGATAATCCACAAGAATGGAGAGAACCTAGAGAGGTACATTCTCAACCTAAATAATTTTATGCTTTCTAGGTTCGGTGAAAAATTTACAGATTTATACAAAAGATTTATGCCTGACTCTTTTGTGTTTGCATTTTTATTGACATTACTCACCGCTATTGCCTCTATTCTTTTTTTGGGAGCAACACCCATAGAGATTATTACTTCATGGTATAAAGGGTTTTGGGGGCTTTTGGAATTTGGAATGCAATTGATCTTAATCCTAGTTACTGGTTACAGCATCGCATTGGCTTCACAAATTGATCAGGGAATAAATAAGCTTAGCAGTTTTGTGAAAACTCCAGCTCAGGTTTATTTAATTGTTACGGTTTTGGGGGTACTGCTCTCTACAATCTCTTGGGGATTAATTGTTGTGGTTGCTGTATTAGCTAGACAGCTTGCACTGAAAGTAAAAGGGATTAATTATCCTTTTTTAATTGCTTGTGTTTATTTTGCCAATAATGTTTGGGTAACTGGCTTATCAAGTTCCATTCCTCTTGTGCTGAATACCGAAAGTAACTTTATCATTAAGTCAGGCATACTTGAACAAGTAATACCTACAAGCTTTACTTTAGGCTCATCACTAAACTTTTCGATATTAGCTTTATATTTTGTTTTTGCTCCACTACTTGTGCTCTTGCTCATCCCAAAAAAAAAGGGAGGTTATGAGTTAAATGATCTCATTAAAGATAAAACCTCTATTCCCTCTAAAAGCATTATAGAAGAGGCCGGTCTTTCAATTAGCAAAGAAAAGTCCTTCTCAGATCGACTCAACCACAGCAAGGTGTTACAATTTTTAATCTATTTAATGGGGCTGATTTTTATCATCTACTATTTTACAACCAATGGATTCGATATCAATCTAAATATTGTAATTTTTATTTTTATAATTCTGGGATTAATTCTTCATCAAAATCCCAAACGTTACTCAGTAGCTATGAAAAGAGCAAGCAGTAATGTATCTGGAATTATTTTTCAATTTCCTTTTTATGCTGGAATAATGGGCATCATGATACATACAGGTTTAGGCAGTACTTTTGCAAAATGGATAGCTAATCATGCTTCCATTGAATTTTTTCCCTACATTAGTTTTCTTATTGGTGGTGTAGTTAATTTTGCTATTCCCTCTGGAGGTGGTGAGTTCGCAGTAATAGGACCAAGTTTGTTAGAGGCTGCAAAAGAAATTACTGTTGGACTACCATTGGACCAAGTCACTGAATTAATTTCCAAAACTTCTCTTGCCATAGCCTACGGGGAAAGCCTAACCAATCTATTACAACCATTTTACCTTTTAATAGTATTGCCAGTAATGGGGGCGGGAACTTATATTGAAGCTAGAGATGTAATGGGTTATTTAGTCATCCCCTTTATATTTTTCTTCATCGCTGAATCATTCTTAATTCTTTTCTTAAATTGAATTATCGAATCAATAAATGTCAACCCAGTTAAAAATGTTAAAAAAGCTTAAAATAATATTTTATTTTTTTCTTTTGAGTTTTTTTTCATTTGCTCAAACGACGTATTATGTTGCCAAATCTGGTTCTAACTCAAATTCAGGTACGACGGTATCAAGCCCTTTTTTGACAATTACTCATGCAGTTTCTCAAATTAATCCCGGAGATCAAATATTTATCAGAAGAGGTACTTACCATGAGGAAATTATTATAAATAATATTGATTCATCCAGTGGAAATGAGACGCTTATAACAAATTACAATAATGAACAGGTAATAATTGACGGTACAATAAATGTAACAGGTCAATGGATAGATGATACCATAGGTGGGGTGGGTGTAAAAAAAGTAGAGAGTTTTACTGAGTCGATCACTCAGCTTTTTCTAGGAAATGACCAAATGGTTATGGCAAGGTGGCCTAATGCTCAATTTAGTGACTTATCAATTTATGATCATGACAACTGGGCTCAAGGTGAAGAGAGTGGAAGTTCTGATGGGTCTTTTCTAATTGATGAGACTTATGAAAACCCTGGATCTCTTAGTTTAGCAAACTCAATTGGAATATTAAATGTAGGATCATTCAGAACATTTAACCGCAATATTGCAACTCATACTCAGCAGGGAGGTGACGATGTTATAACCTACACAAATCCAATTGGGGATAATGGAATCGGTGCCGGATTGTCAAATAATGGAGAATTAAAAGATAAACATCACTACTTCTTTTTCGAAGGGAAAAAAGAATTCTTAGATAACCAAAATGAATGGTTTTTAGACCACGTAAATGATGTTTTATATCTAAAACCACCAAATGGCATTGACTTAAATAATACTCCCATAAGAGGAAAAATAAGAGATTATTCAATATCTATTTCGGGTAGTGAACACCTAAAAATCAATGGCTTAACATTTTTTGCAACAACAATTCATACAAGTGGTAGTAAGAATATCGAAATATCAGAGTGTAATTTCTATTTCCCATCACACTCAAGAAGAATGCTTGGCGATTTATCTGGTGCTAATGTCACTACTTTTGGAACAGGTTCTGGAAATACTGCAAGAGTTGACTCCTCAATAGTAAGTGGTTGTCTATTCATTAATACTGAGGGTGAAGCTCTTGTGATTAAGGGCAATAATAACACCATTAAAAATTCTTATTTCCGAAATATAGATTGGTCAGCGACCGAGCTCAACGGCTTGATGGTTTCAGTATTTGTTGATGGGACTTCAAATACATTTACAGGAAATGAGATATATTATACCGGAGCCTCAGCTACGGTCTGGCCAGGAGAGCAGTCAATTTTTTCATATAATATAGTATCAAGCACAGGCCACGCTCAGTCTGATGGTTCTGTTTTTCAGGGAACAAAAAACTATGTTTTTGGGTCAGAGGTCCATCATAACTTTGTATACGATACGGAAAAATATGCATTTAGGTATGATGCTCCAGGAGGAGATGCTGCTCAAGCTGGAAGCTTTGGGGTTATGCACCACAATATTGCAGACAATACCCTGGGTCTAATGATAAAAGGAAATAATCAGATCATTGCTCATAATACTGTTATAAACACGATAAATAACAGAAATGACATAATTATTCTAGCAGAGGACTGCTCCAATACAAATACATGGATGTATAATAATCTTGCAGAGAGAATTGGTTCGCACAGAAGTGATGTATTATTTTCAGCTCCATCTAATGGACCAATGCCAATTGGCACAGAGGGTTATATTAAAAACGGGAATAATTGGGAGGTTTGTGATTCTAATGATGGTGCTCTATATTCTGGCACTGGAACTGGAAGCTCTACTGCAAATATGGATGCAATTAATCAATCTAGACCAGGGATTTCTTATAATGCAAATGTTGAAAGCCTTATTAATTATAATCCAGGTAATGGTAAAACCATTTCAGATTATCAGCCAATTAGTAACGAAATTATAGACCAGGGGGTCGCTCTAACCAATACCGTTTCCATATCATTAGGCCAAACCAATCAATTAAATTTAATAGTACCTCACACTCCAGTTGGTGCAGGAACGGATATTGGTGCTATAGATGGCAACTCACTTTGGACTCCTGGAGTTCAGGGATGGACACCCCAGCAAAATATAAATCTGGAAGATATTTTCTACGATCCAGGTATAGTAAGTTCAAATTTATTATTGCATTTAGATTTTGCCAACTCTACTTCTTATTCCGGATCTGGAAATGATGTTTACGATTTGTCTGATAACTATAACCACGGTGTATTAAATGGCAATCCAAATATGTTGAATAATACTGGAGGAGAGATTGATCTTGACGGATCAAATGATTACATTCAATTAAATGATCCTTTTTCACATCAAGATCATACAGTTGAAATCTGGCTTAAAATGAAGGAGACATCAGATGGATGGATATGGGATGCAAGGGATGCAAATGATGATGGATATATTTTGTTTAATCGAGGGGGAGGTAATCAAAGTTTTAACTATTTCATAAATTCCAATGATCTAGACTCCTACAGTCAACAACATACGAATGAGTGGGTACAGGTTATAGCTACACATAATAGTAATAAATCAAAAATATTTGTAAATGGTCAAAAGGTTGCAGACAAGAATGTAAATAAAAATATTAACACTACTAGGAATGTAAGAATTGGTACCCGAAGTTGGGGGAATCCTGCTTATCATCTAAAAGCTGAAATTGGGATTGTAAGATATTACAATAAAGCATTTTATAGTGATGACGTTCTTCAAAACTATAATGCTAACGCTGCTAGATTTGGACTAACATCTAACCCAACTTCCCCAACATCAATTGATATTACCCAACCAATCCCAACAAGAGGACTTAAATTATATTTAGATTCAGCTAATTCTAATTCATATCCTGGAAATGGAAATACATGGTCTGACTTAAGTGGAAACGATTATGATTTCACAGTCTCAGGAAACCCCTCGTTTGATTCATCTATTAAAGGAGGAGTTATCGATTTTCAAGCAGGTGGTGATTATGCCACAAATAATTCTGATCCAATTTTAGATGTAAATTCATACACAAAATTTGCTGTATTTAAACCCACTGCCAATACTACAAATAATATTATATCAGGTGGTGTCGATTCAAAACATGCTTTTTTTATGGCCGGTGCAACAAATAAATTCCAAGCTGGTCACAATAATGATTGGGACAAAGTCATTGATCAACCAAATGGAGGTGCATCGATTTTGAATATTTGGAATCTTGGAACTGTTACTTTTGATAGTGATTCAGGATTTGATCTATACTATGGTGGAAATCTTGTCGATTCTAACTCTTCAGATAAAGTTGCTGTACAGCAAACATCACCACTTGTAAATATTGCTAGATATGACAATGGCGATTACTTCACAGGATATATACCTGTCGCAATAATTTATGATCGAAAACTTTCTCAAAATGAGATTAACAGTTTAAGTAATCATTTTGCTCCCAGATATAGCTTCTCCCCGACAAATACATCGTCTCTCACAATTGATGAGGGAGTTGCAACGGGGACAGTTTTGGCCAATCTCAGTGCTACTGACTCTGACTCTACAGAATTCACATACAGCCTTGTAAGTGGAAATGGAACTAATGATCAGCACAATTCCTCATTTACTATCTCAGGCACTCAGGTTGTAACTAATAATATTATTTCGTTTGATAACACACCAGTAATGAATATTAATCTCAAAGTTGAGGATGAATCAAATAATAGTTTTACAAGTTCATTTGTTGTCTATGTAAATGATTTAAACAGAACTCCAACTGATATTGGAGTTTCGTCTTTAACTTTTCCTGAGAGTGTTTCTGCTAGTTCAACCATTGCCACTTTATCTGCTGTTGACTCTGATACAAGTGACCCTCATGTTTTTTCTTTAATTAATGGAAATGGATCCAATGACGCTGATAATTCAAGCTTTACAGTTAGTGGAACTAGTTTAATTATAAACTCTACTGCTGACTTCGAGACGAAGGCTAGTTATAATATATATTTAAATGTTTATGATGGAGCAAACAACTTTGCTAAAGCCTTTACAGTAAGTGTTACCAATGTTAATGAAGCACCTAGCGATATATTCCTTTTAGAAGTTGATACAAATAATTTAGTTCTTTATTTAAATGCTAAAAATACAGATTCCTACCCAGGCTCAGGTAATCAGTGGTTTGATTTAAGTGGTAATTATAATAATGGTTTAATTAATGGTGCAACATACAATTCATCATCTGATGGAGGGTTTTCATTTGATGGAAATGATGATAAAGTAGTAATTCAACATGACAACTCGTTAAATTTTGAAAGTAATTTAACTGTTATATACACCCTAAAACCAAATTGGCTTAATTCTGTTTATAGTCCTGGAATTTCAAAAGGAGAAAACAAAAACAGCAATTTTTCTACTTGGATCGGCCGTGACAATCAAATTGATATTTCAACGCAAGTAGGGAATAATCAAACAGAAAATGTCAACTCCCTAAGACCAGCATACGATGCCACTAATGACATCAGTGCGGGTAATTGGTATACTATTGCTATAACTATTGACTCATCAAACAATCAGAAAACATATATAAACGGATCTCAAGTGGGTGTGACAAAGTCTATAACTCTTGGAGCAACAAACACTCTTAATTTGACTATAGGACAGCTACCTGGTTTTGGTCATTCAACATATGGAGAAGGTGAAATAGGAAAAGTAATACTATATAACTCTGCTTTGACATCTGCTCAGGTAAGTTCTAATTTTAACTTGATGTCAAATAGTTCAACCCCAACTTCCTCATATGCATCGATCTTTGAGGGTTCACCAGTCAATACACTAGTTGGAAGCTTTACAGCTACCGATTCTGATACTTCAAATTTAACATTCTCAATCATTCAAGGTGATGGAAACAATGATCAACATAACTCATACTTTACTATATCAGGTAATCAATTAAAGGTTAACAATGGAAATATAAATTATGACATAACTACAAAACTGTTTGTCAATATTCAAGTAAGTGATGGTGATTTAACATATACAAAGCCTTTTGAAATTGCAGTTATTGATTTAAATAGAGCACCTACAGATATTGGTATTTCATCAACAACTTTTCTTGAAACTGTATCTGCTAGTTCAACAATTGCCTCTTTATCAGCTGTTGACTCTGATACAAGTGATACTCGTGTTTTTTCTTTAATTAATGGAAATGGATCCAATGACGCCGATAATTCTAGCTTTACAATTAGTGGAACTAGTTTAATTATAAATTCCACTGCTGATTATGAGAGTAAGGCTGCCTATAATATATATTTAAATGTATTTGACGGAGCAAACAATTATGCCAAGGCCTTTACAGTTAGTGTCACAAATATTAATGAATCACCGAGTAATCTTGGGTTTTTGAGCAGTGACCTGGCCATTCCAACCAATGGGCTGATTTTGCATTTGGACACCTCAAATTCAGACTCATACCCTGGGAACGGAAACACTTGGTTTGATCTAAGTGGACAAAATGCTCATGCTGAGGCTACTACCATTCCCGCATATGGTCTTAATGGTGCTCAAATCAAAAATTTTGATTTCAGTTCCAATAGTCATGGTTTTAATAGCGTAGATATAAGTCAAGAGTATAGAGACCTTATAGTAATTAAAAAATTAGAGACTGGAGGAGGCATCAAGACCGTTTTTGGTCATTACAATTTTCAAGACGATTCTTTTAGAATTAACGGAGACCAGGTTAGGGTGCAAAACCAATTTGATAACAATGATTGGCAAAAAGGCTCGACCTCTGATGTTTTTGTAAATGGATCATTTATAACACAAAATACCACTGTACTGAATCAGTGGGTATTTGTAAGAACCTATCGTTCAAATAATGTCGGTTTTGGAAATAGTTTTAGATATGAAATTTCAAAAGGTCATGGTGGGGGAGGAAGATCTTACAGGGGAAAGATAAACCTGATTTTAGCATATAACAGAAAATTAACTAATCAAGAAGTTCAAAACATTTATCAAAGTTTGTCCCCCAGGCTAAATGGGACTGAGACATCTCTGACTGTTTCTAGTACTTCTTTTCAAACCTCTATTGAC
>CABXUL010000027.1 GCA_902515395.1 uncultured Bacteroidota bacterium
TTAATTGACGGACAAGGTTACCAGACAATGAAAGACCCTGTTACAGGCAGAACGTTAATTTTTAAGCAAAACAATTATCAGGACATTATGTTTCAGACTGGTTTATCAAACGATACAAATTTATCTTTTGAGGGTGGAAATGAAAAAGGAAGTCTTTTTGCAAGCATAGGTGCAATTGATCAGAAAGGTATTTTGTATGAAACAGATTACAATATGCTCAATTTCAGTTTAAATGGTTCATATAAATTAAGGGATTATCTAACCATAAATTCGGGTTTAAATTATTCGAGTGGATCATTTAATAGTAATACTAATAGTGATACTGACCGATCTGCAAAACTACCTCAGACAGTAAGGATGTACAGAGACAATGGACTTCCATCAATTGGAGAAGGTGGTGGCTCTCCAAGAAGCATTTTACATGCTCGAAAATATAGGAAGATTGATAGAAGATTCTCAAGATCTACTTTTAGAATTGGTATTGATTGGGAGATCATTGACGGTCTTAATTTCAAACCATCCGCTTCACTTTACAAAACTGACTATGAATATAGAAGGTTTGAACTATCCAATCCCTTTGTTACAAATCGTTCAACTCAGGAAAATCTGAGAATGTTTGATCAAAAAAGCCTTGATTTACTTCTAAGTTATGAGAAAAAATTGTTAGATATTCACAATTTTAATGTATTTGTTGGATACAATTCCATTAATGAACATGAATACTTTCTTGATGGGAGAGGGGCAAATGCTGCTACAGATATTATAACCACTCTTGCGGCCTCAAATCAAGATGACGAAAGAGCTAGCTCAACAATTGACAATAAATCCTCGAGAAGTTGGTTTGGTAAAATTGATTATAATTTTGATCAAAAATATCTTTTTTCACTAAGCCACCGAATTGATGGATCTTCAGTTTTTGCTGAAAATAATAAATATGCCCAATTCTCTGCGATCTCAGCAGGTTGGAATGTTCACAGTGAATCTTTTTGGAGTAATTCAATTGTAAGCAATTATATAGATACATTTAAGCTAAGACTTAGCTGGGGAGAAGCTGGAAATGACAATATAAATCAAACTGCAACTCAAGGTAATTATAGTCCCGGGAATGATTATGCTGCAACACCAGGTATACTAGCAACTACACTTGCGAATCAAGATTTGGTTTGGGAAACTACTTCCTCCTTAGATTTTGGTTTTGACATGGGATTTGGTAGAGGTAATTCAATTTTTCTTGATATCTATGACAAAAGAACAAAAGATAGGTTAACAAGTTATCCCCTTCCATCTCAAACTGGCTTCAACTCTATCACCAGTAATGTAGGTATTGTTCAAAATAAAGGAATTGAAATTGGATTAGACGCTAACATATTAAGAAAAGATGATTTAAGCTGGAATGTTGGGCTGAATTATGCACAAAACATAACAAAGGTCCTTGAATTACCTGAGAATGGTAATGATAAAAATAGAATAGGTGGATCATCAATTTTTGATAGATCAAAAGGAGAATATGTTATGGTAGGTGGTCTCGCTGAGGGAGAGCGATTAGGTCAGCTCTATGTTTTTCAACATGAAGGAATTTATCAGACAGATGCTGAGGCAGCTTTGGCACCAACTGATACTAAGGTATCAGGTGGTAAAAGAGGACAGCCTAAAAATGCAGGTGACTCTAAATGGCTTGATGTTGATGAAAATGGGGTTATTGATGATAGAGATTTAGTTTTTATTGGTTATTCAGCTCCTGATAAAAGCGGTTCAATACTCAATACTTTAAAATATAAAAATTTCACTTTTCGAAGTGTCACGACGTTTGCTTTAGGTCATCAAATATCGGACAGAATGAGATATAGAGCTAATGCGAATGCAAGAAATAGAGTTGCAACTCACAGTGACGTTACTAATGGAAATATATGGTGGGGACCAGGTATGGAACCTTATGAGGGATATGATAGAACTAAAGCTATCTACCCGAGATACAATGCGGCCTCTGATTGGGATAATGGTTACAGAAATCACATGAGATCTGGTCCTCGAGTTGCTGGAATGTGGCTAGGACCGGGTGGCGGATCTGACAGCACACTTTATATTGAGGATGGGGATTATCTATCATTTCAAGAAATCTCTCTTTTTTATAATATGCCCAAAGAGGTTTCAAATAAACTTTTTATGGAAAACATTGAAGTTGGAATTGCTGGGTATAATTTAGGGTTTATTACAAATTATGAAGGTTTAAGACCTGAGCAGTATGATGGAACAGAGCGTGGGGACTATCCAAATCCTTTAAGAGTAAGCTTAACAGCAAGATTAACTTTTTAAAAAAAATCATGAATTCAAAATTCAAAAAAATGAACAAGTTTAGTTTTTTATTTTTAGTGTCAATTTTATTTTTCTCATGTGATGATAGTGGATTAGACGTTGAAGTTGAGTCTTCAATTTCTACTGCGAGTTACTGGAGTTCATCTGATGACGTAAATGCATATCTTTATGGTTGTTATGATGATTTTAGAGATATAAATAATTCAACCTTATTATTTGAAGATAGATCCGATGCATTTAAACCTGGTGATATTGGCCCTACCACTGAGGCATGGTCACAGGCAATGGACGCCCAATCTGCTCCAACATTAACTGGAATGTATAATGCGATTTATCATTTTAATAGTCTTTATAAACAAGCATCAAATTTTAATTTTTCAAATTCATCAGAAAGGGATGATATTCTAGCTCAAGCCCTACTGATGCGAGCTCACACATATTTCACACTTGTGAAAACTTTTGGAGACACTCCTCTTTTAATTTCTCCCTATGAGGGAACTGGTACAGAAATAATAGGCAGAACGCCAAAGGCTGAGGTGATGTCCCAAATTATTTCCGATATAGATAATGCAATTAGTTTATTTAGTTCTGACAATATAATAAATAAAAATTTTTGGTCTAAGCCTGCTGCTTTTGCTCTAAAAGCAGATGTGCTGCTTTGGAGGGGAAAAGTACTTGATGGAGGGGAAAGTGATTTAAAAATGGTAGTTGAAGTAATTGATAATGTTGAATCAATAACATCACTTCCATTATTGCAAGATTATTCAAGTATATTTAATTCATCTAACAAAAAAAATGATGAAATTATTTTTTCACTTTATTTTGATCGGTTTGAATCACCTAGACAATATGGTTCTAGAACAAAAAGCGTATTACAAAACGTTTCTGAGGCCTACAATAAAAGTGATTTATCTCTAACTGCTGGTAATGAGGCAAGACATGTTTATGCCCCTAGTGACGTGCTCTTGGCTATTTATGAAAAAAATGATGGTGATTTAAGAAAAGACTTTAATATTGTATATCCAAAGATTGCTGTATCCGAGATTGAAGTCCCAGTGGATCAATATGATGGCTCACAAGGACCCAATATAGGTCTAGCAGAAAATGGTAATGTCAGAGTTGCTACTGAGTCAAGAAACCTTTTTAGGATGACAAAAAAATACAGTGGTACTTATTACAACGATATCCAAGATTATCGTTATGATGACGATACAATAATTTACCGAAGTGCTGATTTAATTTTGATGAGGGCCGAAGCAAATGCTGGCATTGGAAATATTTCTGAAGCAATAGCCGACCTTAATAAGATTAGAAATAGATCGGGTATTTCAGATTACAATGGCTCACAGGACAAAATTTCCGTGGAAAATGAAATTTTGGATGAAAGATTTAGAGAGCTTTTCCTTGAATTAAAAAGATGGCATGACCTTGTTAGAGCCCATGAATGGGGATCTTTGGATATTTATCAAAAAATTCCAAATCTTGTTGGAAAAAGTGTACCGCTTAACTTTCCAATTAGTAATTCAGATATTGCAAAAAATAGTCTACTAATCCAGAATCAGGGATACTAGAAACAATAATTTGAATAATGTTTAATAAACCAACTCTTTTAATGCTTTTTTATTTTTTGACGGTTAGTATTATTAGTTGCGAAAGTGATCCTTCAAGAGGGAGTTCAACAGGTTTAAAAAATTATCCAGGTTCTAATGGTATTAATTATATTTTTCAAAAAGGACAAGAAGGATACAATTGTTATAGAATTCCAGCACTAGTTAGAGTATCAGATGATACACTACTTGCATTTGCAGAGGGAAGAAAAAATAGTTGTAGTGATACTGGAGATATTGATCTTATTGTAAAAAGGTCAATTGATAACGGAATAACATGGAGCAGAAATATTATTGTTTGGGACGATTCTAATAATACGTGTGGTAACCCAGCTCCAATTTATGTAAAACAAACGGGTGAAGTTGTATTATTAATGACATGGAATAATGGTTCAGACAGCTTAAGGGAAATCACCTCAAATAATTCAATCGACACAAGAAGAGTCTATTTGACAAGATCAAATAATGAAGGTATATCCTGGAGTGATCCTGAGGAAATTACTATCGATGTAAAACTATCTAATTGGACATGGTATGCAACTGGTCCTGGTTCCGGTATACAAATTAAGAAAGGAGAGCATAAGGATAGACTTGTGGTAGGTTGTGATCATCGGAATCAATCAGGGGAAGCTTATTCACACACTATTTTTTCAGACGACAACGGTTATAATTGGAAGCTCGGTGGAATATGTCCGAACTCTCCTACTGACGAATGTGAGGTTGCCGAGTTAACAAATAATGATTTAATGCTTAATATGAGAGCTAGAACTTCATTTAACAGAAGAAAAGTTGCTAAAAGTAAAGATGGGGGGGGCACATGGGATTATATAGGTTTTGACAACAAACTCATAACTCCTACCGTACAGGCAAGCCTTCATAGATATAGTTTCATTGGTGATGAAATCAATAAAAATATATTACTTTTCTCAAATCCAGCATCAACTGAAAACAGAGAGAATATGACGATTAGAGTCAGTCAAGATGATGGAGCTACATGGAACAAAAGTATTTTGCTTCACGATGGATTCGCTGCCTATTCAGATTTAGAGAACTTTCAAGATAATAGAGTTGCAATTTTATATGAGACAGGATTAAATAAATCTGATAGATATTATGGCATTTCATTTGAAACAATAGCAATTGATTAAACTAAACAAAAAAAAAATAAATATTTTAAAATAAAACTAAAATTAAAATCATGAAAACTAATTATCCTTTAATATTTTTTGCATTTATCATATGTATTTTTATTTCATGTGACAATGACGATGAAAGCAATGTTACTGATGTTCCACTTGATGCTGCATTCAAGGCAGATATTCAAAACACTTCTGCAGGTGGATCAGCTGTAAAATTTGAAGATATGACAATAGGTCAGCCTTCAAAGTGGAACTGGCAATTTGAAGGTGGTACTCCACCTACATCAGACCTTCAGAATCCATCGGTTAGTTACTCTTCTCCAGGTACATATAATGTCACTTTATCCGTCTCTAATGCAGAGGATTCAAGTTCAATAATTTCAGAAGGATTTATTTCAGTCGCAGCAGCACAGGTTGTATCCAGTTTTGATACTGCTTCAAAAGTAGTGAAACAATCAGATCAAATCGTCTTTACTGATAAATCATCAGGAGGAGTTACATCATGGAATTGGCAATTCATTCCAAAATCAGGAGGTCAAACAATAACCTCGACAGATCAAAATCCTATTGTAACCCTTGAGGCAGTTGGCTTATATTCTGTTAAATTGTCTGCTTCAAATGGTGAAAATTCCAATGAAGCTGTGGAACTAGATTACATTGAGGTTTTAGATAAAACATTTGTTGAAGCTAACTTTTCCTTAAAAGGTGGAGGAACTTTTGCTGGTAATACAGTAACATTTAATGATGAAACAAAAGGCTTTAGTGACTCATATCAATGGACATTTGAGGGGGGAGTTCCATCAACTTCAACTGATAAGAATCCTTCAGTAACATTTAACTCACCAGGCAGATATAAAGTTTCATTGGTTGCGACTAATGAGTTTAAATCTTCTACCAAAGAAGTCGACAATTACGTTGTAGTCGTACCAAGTAGTGGACTTCAAGCCTTTGTACCGATGGGAGATGGTAGCACCGCTGATTCTGGTCCTAATGCTATTTCAACAGTATTGAGTGGTGAGTTAGCTCCATCAGCAGGTCATAATGGAGATGATAGAGGTGCCCTCTTATTCGATGGTTCTAGTGCAATAGTGATTCCTAATAATCAAGCTACTCAATTTAGTAAAAATGACTTTTCAGTTGGTGTCTGGGTTAAAACCGCAGAATCAAAAAAAATGATGGTTTGGCAAAATGCTGGAGCTAATGGAAGTAAGGATAATCAAACCTGGTTAAGAATTGGAGATAATACCAGTTCAAGAGTTATGAGATTTTGTGCGGAGGATTCTGCAGGAGGAAAAATTATAAATGTCGCAACAACTGATCATCCTGCAATTTCAGATGACTCATGGCACTATATGGTATGTACTAGGGAGGGAACTACTACAAAAATATATGTTGACGGGAATCTAGTAAAACAAATGGATACTGTTGATTTAAAAGACGTATCAAATGATCAAGATTTCAAAATAGGTGCTCAGGAAGGTCCTGTTGGCACATATAAAACATTTTTTACAGGAGTGCTTGACGAGTTAGTCATTTACAACAAGGCATTAACAATTAGTGAAATTATGACACTAAAAAATCTTTAAATTTATTTTAAAATAAATTTAAAAAATAAATAGTTTTAATTTATTGTTTATAAAAAGGGGTAATTAGTTATCCCTTTTTTATGTATTTGCTTTAATAAAATATTAATTACTTTAGGAATAAATAAAATCAACATAGATTTCTAGATGTTTTTCCATCATACTCTGGAATTTACTATGGTTCCTTTTTTTCAATTGTTCGAGAAGATCCCTGTGGGATACAAAAGAATTGTCTTTAGATTTTTTTTTGTTAAACTTTTCAAAGTATTTTCCATAATTTTGGTCAACAAAAATGAAAACCTTATAAAATACTTTCTGATATTTATAAATAAGCTCATTTCCTGCAATAGCATTAAGTTTCAAGTGAAAAGCATGTTCAGAAATTGGAGAAAACTTATTTTGATTCAGCATTGACTGGTCGTCATACATAATAATTTCCTCTAGCTCTTGAATATCTGATTCAGAAATATTTTTAAAAATCATTGGAGTGTTACCTATTTCAATAGCAATTCTTAGCCCAAGTATCTCTTTAATACTTTTTAAACTCATCATTGATGGCTCAATTACTTTTTCAATGCCTGCCAACAAATTTGGATCTGAGATAATCATACCTCTTTTTGTTCTGGTTTGAATAATGCCCAACATCCTGAATCTACTTAATGCTTCTCTTAGTACTGATCTTCCTACACCTAAAAACCTTGCTAATTCAATTTCTTTTGGAATAGAATCCCCTGGCTTAAGCATTGATTCCTTAAAGTATTCCATAAGTCTGTTTTCAACTAGATCAACTAATGTAGTGTTTGGATGATCTATTTTGAAATTTTTCATATTATTTGGGTTTTTTTTTCTTAAATTTAATTGTAGTATTTGTCTGACTCAAAAAAAGGGGATGCTTTTTAATATAAACAAAAAATTTATATTCTCAATTCTGATTATATTTTTAATAAATTATAATCAAGTATATTCAAATAATAGTGAGCATATCAAGACCCCTAAAATTAAAAAAAAAATTATAAATAAAACTCTTTGGAAAAAAGGCGAAGGAATCTACAATAATTATAGAATCCCATCACTCATAGTATCAAAAAAAGGCACTCTTCTGGCATTTGCTGAGGGAAGAGAGGCTGGAGACACAGGTGACATCGACGTATTATTAAAAATTTCTTATGATAATGGGTTATCATGGAGTGATGAAAAAATTATTTTAGATGATGCCTACAATACTATCGGTAATCCTACCCCAGTAGTTGATTTTCAAAGTGGAAGAATATGGCTATTTACAACTTGGAATAATGGCAAGGATAATGAATCACAAATAATAAATAAAACTAGCTTATCTCCAAGAAAACCATATTCTTGTTATTCAGATGATGATGGTATAACATGGTCTAAGCCAGTAGATATGTCAACTAATCTTAGAGACGATTCTTGGGGTTGGTATGCAACAGGTCCAGGTATTGGAATACAAATTAAAAATGGTAAATACAAAGATAGATTACTAATTCCGGCTAATCATAGTTATGACGACACTAAAGGTAAAATCCGCGGAGGACCTTTCAGTTACGGATCACACGTAATTTATTCTGATGATTATGGAAAATCTTGGAAAAAAAGTAGTAGTATAAGTCCAGGATGTAATGAAAGTCAAATTGTTGAGTTGAATAACGGATATTTAATGATGAATATGAGATCTTATAATAATAAATATAGCAGAGCTATTTCCATTAGCTCTGATGGGGGTCAAACTTGGTCTGAAATATATCATGATTACCAATTAGTTGAATCTAGGTGTCAGGCTAGTGTTTTAAATTATGGAAATCATAATGGTAATAAATTACATATTTTTTCAAATCCGTCCGTACCGATTGGAAGGACAAATATGACAATTAAAATTAGTTTTGATGATTGTAAATCTTGGAATGTATCTAAGCAAATTTATTCTGGTTTCTCAGCATATTCATGTTTGACAAAATTACCAAATGGCAATATTGGATTACTCTTTGAAATGGGAGGAAGAAAAGATGATAATAACTCAAAAGATTTGAGATATAATAAGATGGTTTTTCTATCTATACCAATTGAAGAAATATTTTCCGACAATGAAATAAAATTATGATTTAATTTTTTTTGCATTTCACCTAAATATTAATTTGAAACTTAAACTTAATAGACATTTCAGTGATATTTAAATTAAAATCTAGTTAACTATAAAGAATTTTTAAAAAGAGATTAATCTCTGGGTAATAAATGAGCAAAGATATTTTTAAAGACAGACCCTTTTTAATTTTAATATTTGTTCTTCAATTTTTTTTTACTAATTCACAAGAAAATTTAAATATAATAAATTGGGAAGTTGTTGCTAAACTCCCAGACGAAAGTGGTGTTGAGAATATTGGATATGCTGGAAGCTTTGCAGGAGTAAGTAATGATGTAATGTTAATTTCTGGAGGCGCTAATTTTCCCTTTGGAATGCCATGGCTAGGTGGTAAAAAATATTTTAGTGATAAAATATTTGTTTTAAAAAAAGATAAAAAAGAATATAAATGGCATGATAAAACTTTTAAATTACCACGCTCAGTAGCTTACGGTATATCAATTACTACCCCAGATGGAATCATTTGTATCGGGGGAAGAAATTCAGAAGAAATCCTTTCAGATGTTTTTATAATGAAATGGGACAATGAAAAGGAAGAAGTTACTATAAATGAACTTCCACCCTTGCCATTCCCATTAGCCCACTCATCTGGAGATATTCTTAACAATACTATTTATATTGCTGGAGGAGAGTCATTTGGTATAACTACAAATCACTTATTATCACTTGACTTAAATAAAATCGAGTCAAAAAATTTAAATTGGAATAAACTTCCGTCTATTCCAGGTAAACCAAGAGCTTTTTCAGTAATGCAATCCCAATCTAATGGATTTGAAGAAGGCTTGTTCATTTTCTCTGGAAGATCTTATGACAGTAATAAATCATTAAAAATATTATATGATGGTTACTTTTACAGCCCTAGAAATAAGAATTGGAATAAATTAGATAATGACACAAGCTTTCCATTTATGGCTGGAAATGCCTATAAATCAGGGTCAGAATTTATTTTTTTTAATTCTGGAACTGATGGTAAGGAATTTTTAAAGATTAATAGACTTGAAAATTTAATTAATAATTATAACTCTGAAGATAAGATTCAATTAGCTGATTCTCTTAAGAATGAGTTAAATCAAAGATTAATTTATCACAAAGGTTTTTCAAAAAATATTTATGCTTACAATACTATAACCAAAAAAAAATCTAAAGTATCTGAATTACCTTATGGAGTAGTTACAGCCCCAATTGTAAAATGGGATGATAAATTATTTATTGTAAGTGGCGAATTAAGTCCAGGTATACGAACCCCATCAATCATAATGGGAACTCCAGTTTTTCAGAAATCATTTTTTGGGCTTCTTAACTCAATTATCATTGGTCTTTATTTTCTTACTTTAGTTGTCATAGGATATTTTTTTTCTAAACGACAAAAAAATACAGATGATTATTTCAGAGGTGGCGGGAGAGTCCCATGGTTGGTCTCGGGTTTAAGTATTTTTGCAACAGGACTCAGTGCAATTACTTTTATGGCAATACCTGCTAAGGCTTATGCGACGAATTGGTCTTACATATGGCTTAATGCTGGAATTTTATTAATAGCTCCATTGATTATTAACTTTATAATACCTGTTTATAGAAAGCTAAATATTACATCAGCATATGAATACTTGGAAATTCGATTTAATTTTCTTTTGAGATTAGTTGGAAGCATGTGTTTTATTTTATTTCAATTGGGTAGAATTGGAGTAGTTTTGTTTTTACCTGCTCTAGCCATTAATGTTTTAACAGGTATTGACATATACGTGTGTATATCCTCAACGGGACTTTTGAGCTTAATTTACACTTTGATGGGGGGAATTGAGGCTGTTATTTGGACAGATGCAATGCAGGTAATAGTCCTAATGGGAGGAGCTATATTATGTCTGGTTTTAATTATTTTTAAGATTGATGGTGGCCTTTTAGAGATAATTAATGTTTCTTATGAAGAAAATAAGTTTAATGTTTTTGACACATTATTTGATTTATCTAAACCAACATTTTGGGTAGTATTATTTGGTGGATTTTTTTCTTCCTTAGCTACTTATTCATCTGATCAGACTATGGTTCAAAGATACATTACAACTCAGAATGAAAAAGGAGCTATCAAAAGTTATATGACGAATGCTTGGTTAAGTATCCCAGCAACACTTATATTCTTTTTTGTTGGAACCTGTTTGTATATTTTTTTTAAACAGCACCCAGAAAAAATGAATTTTTCATTAACCAATGGTGATTCAATTTTTCCTTGGTATATAGTCAGTGAATTACCTGATGGAATTATCGGTCTTTTAATAAGTGGAATATTAGCAGCTGCCATGTCAAGTGTTAGCAGTAGTATTAATTCTGCAGCAACCTCATATTCTGAAGATATTCATTTTAGATTATTTAATACTGAAAAAAAGTTGTTGGTTGCAAGAATTGTTACGTTTATTATAGGTATTGTGGGTACACTTGTAGCGATATTTATGGCAGGATTTGAAATAAAATCACTTTGGGATGTATTTCAAAAAATTCTTGGATTAATAATTGGTAGTATGAGTGGTCTTTTTATCCTTGGTATTTTTTTTAAAAAAGTGAATTCACAATCAGCTATTATTGCATTTTTAGGTAGTATTATATTTCAGATATATATATCTAATTTTACAAATACTCATTTATTGTTATACACCGGTTGCGGTATAATTTCGTGTATTCTAATTGGGTTACTTGTAAGTTTTTTTAATAATCAAAAAATCACTAATACTAATTTGTAAGATTTCATTTTATTAAAAATATTTTAGTGTGATAAATAAAACAACCAAATGAAAGATATTGTTGATTATTATTTTTGACCATTAGACATTTATATTCATAGAATTCACCTGTCTGATTTTCAAAAGATATTAATTATTTGTAAAATTATTTTAACAAAAATTAAATGAAACATAAAACTACTTTATCTACTTGTCTAGTATTATTTCTATTTGTAATAGTTATGATAGGGTGTAAAGTGGATGATTCAAA
Source organism: uncultured Bacteroidota bacterium (assembly GCA_902515395.1). GTDB lineage: Bacteria > Bacteroidota > Bacteroidia > Flavobacteriales > Flavobacteriaceae > UBA8316. The sequence goes on from CABXUL010000027.1 coordinate 11,777, forward strand.
AGTATCAAAAGCAAATGTTATGATCATTTTTATTGATGATATGGGATATGGCGATATTAGTTGTTTTGGAGATAAGACTATTGACACTCCAAATATTGATGCATTGGCAGATAATGGTATAAGATTTACGAACTTTTATGTCAACTCTCCAATTTGTTCTCCATCTCGAGTCGCATTAAATACTGGAACATACCCAATGAGGCACCGTATTCATTCTTATATTGCTAGTTCAAAAAAGAACAAAAATCGAGTAATGGCAAATTATCTCGATACATCAGTTAATACAATCGCCTCCACTCTCAAAGATAATGGCTATGCTACAGGTCATTTTGGAAAATGGCATATGGGAGGAGGAAGAGATCTAGGAAATGTTCCTCTTCCGACTGAATATGGCTTTGAAAAGTCATTTGTTAGCTTTGAAGGAGTTGGTGATCGTTTGCTTTTCCCTAATGATAATTTAAGTAAGCAAAGTTCAAAACTCGGGAGAGGGAAAATAGTATGGGCTGAAAAGCATGAATCAACAAGAATCTATATAGATAGTGCACTCGCTTTTATTGACCGCAAAGGAGATAAACCCTTTTTTGTTAATCTCTGTCCCAATGATGTGCATGATCCGCATCTACCAGATTCTAGAGTCTTGGAAGAATTTGTATCCTTAACAAACAACCCATGGGAGCAAAAGTTTTTTGCTGTGCTTAGAAATTTAGATAATCAAATAGGAAGATTAATTAATTCACTTGATAAAAGAGGTCTTTTAGATAATACAATTATAATTTTCACAAGTGATAATGGACCGACTGACTGGGGTAATTATTACGATATGGATAATTATCCAAAGGGATATAAAGGAGAGCTTTACCCACCTGGATTCACAGGTGGGTTTTTTGGAAGGAAGTGGAGTCTTTATGAAGGAGGAATAAGGATGCCTTTCATAATGCGTTGGGATTCAAAAATACCTAAATCTTCTAAGGATTCAACATCAATAGTAACTGCAATGGACCTTTTTCCCTCAATATGTTCGCTTATCGGTATAGAATACCCCAAAAATCTTGACGGAATTGATAAAAGTAAATCTTTCTTGGGTTTTCCAATCGTTAATAAATCTCCAGTAATGTGGGAATATTCAAGTAATCCAGGAGGATCAATAAAGCCTGGTGGAAGTTGGAATATTGACGGTTCGTTAAACTCAAAAAATAGAAGTTTTCATTCTCCGAACCTTGCCATTAGAAATGGAGATTGGAAATTGCTCATAAATACAGATTTGACAGGGGAGATGTTGTACAATTTAAAAAATGATCCTGGTGAAAAATTAAATCTCGCTGACAAAGAACAAGAAATTGTCAAAGAATTAAAGGATAAAGTTATTAAATGGAGGAAATCTATGCCCGTTGAAATTCCCAAAAACATTCAATGAGTTATGCCAATAAAAAAAAAATCACTTCTAGGTTTAGTTTTATTTTTATTTTTATTTTTTTCAAAAAATATTAATTGTCAAACACATCAATTAAAAAAGCCCAATATTATCCTAATAGTAGCTGATGACTTGGGTTGGAATGATGTAAGTTTTAATGGCAGTGAAATTTTTACTCCCTCGATTGATTCACTTAAACTTCAAGGTATTTTTCTCAAACGTTTTTATGTTTCACCTGTGTGCAGTCCCACTAGAGCTGGTCTTTTAACAGGGATATATCCAGATCGATTTAATTTAAGAGGCTATGTGTATTCTACAAGATATAAAGGGGGGGTGCCAACTGATTTGACAATTTTACCTGAAATGTTAAAAAAAGCTGGTTATAAAGAGCTTGCTGCCTTCGGAAAATGGCATCTTGGGCACTCGAATCATAAATATCACCCAATTAGTCAAGGATTCACATCCTTTTACGGTCATTATAACGGTGCGATAGATTATTACAGTCATTTGAGAGATGGAGAACTTGACTGGCACAAAGACTATAAAACTTCTTATGATGTTGGCTACTCAACAGATCTTATTGGCTCTGAGGTGGTAAACTTCATATCAAAAACAGATAAAAGAATACCATTTTTTGCATATGTTGCTTTCAATGCTCCTCATTCTCCAATGCAAGCAAAGCTTGAGGAATTGGAGAAATATGATTACGACCCAAATGCTAATGAAGAAAAATATGCAGTGGTGCAGGGTCATCAGGGAGAAAGGGGTATGGATAAATATGGATTAAAAGGAAGGGGAAATAATTTAAGACAAACCTATTCTGCAATGGTATCATCAATGGATTCTTGGATTGGTAAAATAATGGATTCAATTAGGGCAAAAGGGATAGAGAATAATACGATTATATGGTTTTTAAGTGATAATGGTGGGATTTCTAAATATGGGGGTAATAATTTTCCGCTTCGTGGTGGTAAACACACTCAGTGGGAGGGAGGAGTAAGAGCTATTTCTGTAGTAAAGTGGCCAGAGAAAATTAAACCTGGAACTGAATCTAACCAACTTACTTCATACATTGATATATTCCCTACATTAGAAAACATTGTTGGTTTACCTGCCTCAAAAGACATTGATGGAATAAATATTATTGATGTATTTATTAATAAAACGCTACCTCCACGTCATATTTACCTTGGGAAAGATGCAATAGTTTCCAAGGTATGGAAGATGAATCAAGGTGAGCTTTTTAAGATAGAGGATGATATCTCTGAGAGAAACGATTTATCATTTGATAATCCGAGTGTAGTAAAAAAATTAACTAAGCTCATAAATCATTATAAGGAAATGTTACCTGGTGGGAAACCACCCACTCACCCCATAGGATGGAGGCCTCCAAAAAACTGGAAAATGCCTAAATAAATTTAATTAATAAAAAATACAGTGAATTTAAAAAATACAGGGTTGATTCTTGGACCCACATTATTTATTTTAACCCGTTATCTTATAAGTTTTGAGGGGTTACCCGACGAAGCCAATGCTGTTTTGGCCTCTGCGCTTTGGATTGCCACATGGTGGATTACTGAAGCACTTCCAATTTCAGTTACTGCTCTTCTCCCAATAATTTTATTTCCACTCACAGGGGGTTTGGAGTTGGATGATACTACATCGGCGTATGGTCACAAGCTCGTGTTTCTAACTATGGGGGGGTTCATCATTGCAATTGCTATTGAAAAATGGAATTTACATAAACGTATTGCGCTTAATATTATTTATTACATAGGGGGTGATATTAAAAAAATTATTTTAGGATTTATGCTAGCTACTGCTTTTCTCTCCATGTGGATTTCTAATACTGCCACCTCTGTAATGATGTTACCTATTGGTATAGTAATTATAAAGCAATTACAAGATAATCCTAATTTTAGTGAGTCCCAGGGTAATAATTTTGCAAAAGCCTTAATGCTTTCAATAGCCTATAGTGCTTCTATAGGGGGAGTTTCAACATTGATCGGTACCCCAACAAATATGGTATTAGCAGGTGCTGTTTCACAAATCTATGATTATGAAATATCTTTTTTTGAATGGTTTATATTTGGTTTTCCACTCTCATTAATCATACTTTTTTTCTCTTGGTATTATCTTACAAGAGTAACTTTTTCCTTTAATGATTTCAGTATGCCTGGAGGTAGTGAGGAGATATCTAAATTGAGACAGGGTCTGGGAAAAATAACGTTTGAGCAAAAGGCTGTTAGTTTGGTTTTTTTTGCCGCAGCGTTTTGCTGGATAACAAAGAATTTTTTACTGAAAAATATTTTTGTTAGAATAGACGATACAATTATCTCTATTTTTTTTGCTTCCCTTTTATTTCTTATAAAGGTTAAAGGAAAAAATGAAAAAATCCTTAAATGGCAGGATACAATCCATTTACCATGGGGTGTACTTCTCCTGTTAGGCTCCGGAATGACATTTGCTAAAGCAGTAGATAGCAGTGGTCTATCTGTATGGGTGGGGACTCAGATTTCTAACTTCGGGACAATGAACCTTTTTCTTTTGTTGTTACTACTGATAACTGTGGTTAATTTTTTAACCGAAATAGCATCTAATATGGCAACCATAGCTATGATGTTACCCATACTTGCCCCTATTGCATTAGAGTTAAATTTACACCCATACGTATTAATGGTTGCTGCATCTGTGGCTGCTTCATGTGCATTTATGCTCCCTGTAGCTACTCCCCCTAACGCTATTGTTTTTGGTTCAGGCTATTTAAAAATGCCTGACATGGTTAAAAAAGGATTTTTATTGAATCTAGTAACAATTGTAATCATAGCAATAATGGTATATTTTATTTTACCAATACTTTGGGACCTGGTACCTGATGAATTCCCAAAATCATTAATTTCAATTTAAAATCTATATGGATATTAAAATTAAAAAAATTAAAAGTGAGTCATTTGAATGGGAGAGGCCAGGAATATGGAATGGTATGCATTTTTATGGTCCAGGAAGATTGCATAAAGTTACAATATCAACTGACCAGGGAATAGAAGGAATAGGATGGAACGGAGGAACTGCAGCTGTTCGTCCAAATGATTTTTATGGTCTCTATGTTGATTATTACAAGTCCTTTTTAATTGGGAAAAATCCCCTTGACACTGAGAATCTCACTCTAAATCTTGGGCAAAAACAAGATAAAATTCTTGGCTCTGCAGGTCTTCATACCCAAGTATTGGCAGCTCTTATAATTGCCTGTTGGGATATTAAAGGAAAAGTTAAAGGCCAATCGATTCATTCACTTTTAGGTGGAGAACAAAAAAGAGTGAGGGCTTATGTTGCCGGGGGATATTACGCCAAGAATAAGGGTCTAGAAGAATTACAAGAAGAGTTGCTGCACAATGTTGAAAACTTGAATGCTACTGCAGTTAAAATAAAAATTGGTGATCCTAATGCTGGTATATCCGAGGATATGAAACGAATTGAAGCTGCTAGAAATGCCATTGGTCCAAATATTGATTTATTGGTAGATGCAAATTGCGCATTTGATTTAAACACAGCAATTGAGTATGCCAAAGAAATGGAAAATTATAATATTTATTGGTTTGAAGAGCCATTAGCAATCCATGATTTTAAAGCCCACAAAACTCTTAATGCCTCAACTAGTTTAATGATTGCTGCAGGAGAAAATTATTACACACTCGCAGATTTTGAAACGTTAATAGAAAACAATGGCGCTAGTATGTTGAATGTAGATGCGACAATCTGTCCTGGGTATGATGTTGCTTTAAAGGTAGCAAAACTTGCTGAAGAAAAAGGCTTAAAAATTGCGCCTCATGGATGTCAGGAACTACAATTACCCCTTGTTTCAGCTGTTTCTAATGGAGAGTTATTAGAATATTATCCTCCCGAGGTCGACGAACTTCGTAAAGAGTTGTTTTATCCAAAATTAATTTTAGATAGCGATGGTTATGTTACAGTTCCTGATACTCCAGGTATTGGCTTTGATCTAAATATGGAACTACTAAATCGTTATAGAGTATGCTAATAAAAACCACATAGCAGATTATAAATAATATTATAACCACAATAAGCATCTAAAAATAATTTTAAACCAATTAAATGAAAAATATTACTTTATTATTTGTTATTCCATTAATTGCTTTTGCACGAATATCTAATACGAATAAAACTGATCGATTAATAAAAGTTGAATCTATTAAAGACTCTATTAAATTTTTACTCCTAGATAATCGAATTATTGAAAGAACTGAAAATGTAAAACTGCAAGTTGGTAAAGTAAAAAAACACCCTTCAAACCCACTTTTTAAGGAAGAAAAAGATTGGGAAATGCGTTTCGATAATTTGTATGCAAATGTTATTTATGACAATGAAGAAGATATATATAAATGCTGGTACAGTCCATTTATAGTTGATTCTTCTTCAAAAAATAAAGAGCCCCTTAAAACTAATAGAAAGTACAGGCCCCCTCCTGTAAGAGAAATGGGTATTTGTTATGCTACATCAAAAGATGGAATTAAGTGGGAAAAACCTAACCTAGGTTTAATTAATTTTAATGGTAATAAAAAAAATAATATTGTTTGGAGAAGACCCCACGGAGCTGGAATTTTTAAAGATTTAGATGAAGAAAATCCTTCCAGGAGATACAAATTAATTTATAAACATATTCAAGAGGGAAATTGGGGTCTAAATGGAAGTGATGGAAATAGTTTAGCTGTAAGTTTTTCTGAGGACGGTTTGAATTGGTCAGATAAAATAAATATAGCTGACTTACCAGCTGATACACATAATAATGCAAATTGGATACCTAACTTGAATAAATATGTTGCAATGACAAGGGACTGGGTTAAATTCGAAGGTAAAGAATGGGGACAACGTGCAGTTTTAAGAATTGAAAGCAATGATTTTATAAATTGGGAAAACCCAAAGCAAGTCCTTATTGGAGAAATTTATAATTTACAAACATATGCCATGCCTTACTTTTTTTATGAGGGAGTTTTTTTAGGCTTAGTTGCCATACACGACCAAAAATCAGATAGGGTTTGGACTGAATTAGCTTGGAGTCTTGATACAATTAAGTGGAGTAGAATTGATATTGGAAATCCTTTGATCCCTAATTCAGAAAAAAAGTTTGATTATGATTATGGTTGTATTTACGCGGCTTCAAAACCGATAATCAAAAATAATGAAATTCAAATATTTTACGGTGGTAGTGATTATTTACATTCTGGGTGGCGTAATGGCTCTTTTAATCTGGCGACACTTAGACCTGACGGATTTGCTGGCTATGTGCAAGAGGACTTAGGTAAAAAAGGTATAATAGTTACAAAACCAATAAAATTTAACGGTAATTCTTTAAAGTTAACTGCAGACGTTGATAAGGGTGGATCTATTAAAGTTTATGTATTTAACCGTAAAGGAAATCAAATAAGTAGTTCAAAAGATATTAAAAGAACAATTACAGATGAAAATGTTGAGTTATATGACGAAATTAGCGAAGAAAATATAAGCCTTAAAATAGTAATTAATAAAGCAAAAGTTTATTCATTTAAAATTTGAGTAAGTTTTTGTAACCTTGCTTTTAAAAGAAATTAATTAATCTTAAATCTTCAATCAATTTATTTCTTTCAGAAGAGCTAAAATTTTTAAGCGGAGCTCTAGATGGACCGCAGTCAATTCCAATAATTTCCATAATTGCCTTTCCAGCTCTTACGCCACCTCCATTTTTGTTTAAAATATCTACTACTTTAACTGAAAACTGTTGGATTTTTCTTGCCTCTTCTATATTGCCGGACTCAAAATAATTGATTATTTCATGATAGTAGGAGGACATATAATTATAAGTGCTTCCGACTGCCCCGATGGCTCCTAGTGATAAACCTACCAAAAGCGTTTCATCGTGTCCATTAAAAATTTCAAAACGACCATTTTTAAAATTTACACATTGCTGAAATTCCATAAAATTGTTATGAGTGAATTTGATACCCACTAAATTTGGAATACTTTTTGAAGCTGTTTCTAAAAAACTTTTCATATCAACTTTAACATGTGAAACGGAAGGAATATGATAATAATAAAATGGAATATTTTTTGCACCATCAGCAATAGGCTTGCAAAATTCAATTAATGACTCAACATCTGAGGGTGGAAAGAAACTTGGGCCCATCGTTGCAATTGCATCTACTTTTAAGCTTTGAGAGTGAATAGCTAGATCTTGAGAAGATTTATATGAGGGACTTCCAACATGACTTATAATTTTGAAATCTTCAGATTTGTGCTTAATCCACTCTTCAAGAACTAATTTTCTTTCATGAATATCTAGTAAACCTCCTTCCCCAGTGGTTCCACAGACAAATACTCCCTTAATACTGTTTTTTTTTAAATAATTAGCATAGCTCTCAATAACATTTAGATTAATTGAAAAATTAGGGAGCATTGGAGTGAAGGTTGCTGCAATTAACCCTTTTATATTTAATTTTTTAAACATATTTTAATCTAGTATTAAAAATAAGACTTGATAAAATTCCTATTAATAAACATATTATCATGCCTGTAGCAGTGAACAACAACAAATGAATATCAGTATAATTGGAGATGAATATTTGAATAATTAAACTTCCTGTAAAACCAATTAGGGCTCCCACTGAGTTTGCACTTTTAAAAAAAATACCGAGAATAAATAGACCACTCATGCTTCCAATAATTAAACCTAAAACTTTTTGAAAAACATCCCATAAAGATTTTATTTCAAATTCAGCCATGAATAAAGCAGCTGATGTTCCCAAAATACCAATTAATAATGTAGCAATCCTAGCAAGTTTTAATTTTTTTATTGGATTCCAAAACCTAAAATGAATATCCTCACAATATGAGGTTGCAGCAGAATTAATACTGCTACTTACACTGGACATGGCTGCAGCTAAAATGCCGCTTATTAATAATCCAACCACACCATTTGGAAGCTCTTTAACAATATACCATGGAAAAATAGCATCTCCATTAGTTAATGAAAAATTCATAGTCTCGGGATGCTGTCTAAAAAAAACAAATAGGGAAGTTCCAACAAAGAAAAATAAAAGTGTAGCTGGAATACTCAACCACATATTAGTAAGTAAGCTTTTTACTGCTCCATTTTTGTCAGCAGTTGTCAAATATCTTTGGACCATTGTTTGATCGCATGCATAAGTTGCAAGGGAAGAGAAATATCCTCCAAATATAACAACCCAAAATGTAGGCTTATTAAAATCTAGCGCCATATTAAAGGCGTTAATTTTGTCAAACTTAAGTCCCGAATTTAAAATTTCAAAAAATCCCCCGTCTACATTAGTTATAATAAAAAAGAGGCTTAGAAGAGCTCCTCCAATAAGAACAATAACTTGTAATGCATCTGTCCAAATTACAGCTTCTATTCCTCCTATTAAGGTATAGAATAAGCTTAATAAGCCCATCGATAATACACAGGTGTATATATTAATTCCCGTTACAACATTGATTGCTAAAGCAGGTAAAAATAAAATAACAGCCATTCTTCCAATTTGAAATAAAATAAAAGAAATACTTCCAATCAATCTAAGAATAACATTAAACCTCAACTCCAAATAATGGTATGCAGAAGTAATATTTAACTTTCTGTAGATTGGAATTATAAAATAAATTATTAATGGAGCTACCAATAAAATTCCAGCATTTAACCATATGTAAGCCCAGTTAGCTGAATATGCTTTTGCAGGTATCGCCATAAAAGTAATTGCACTTAGAGCTGTTCCAAAAATACTTAATCCAGCAGCCCACCATGGCACCCGTCCCCCCCCTTTAAAATAATCATTAGTGCTTTTTTGTCTTTTTGAAAACAAATATCCTATGCACATAAGTAAAATAAAATAAATTACAAGTACTAATGTGTTTAAATGTCCAAAAGAACCTTGAGAATTGTTAATGTGACCTTTTAAAATTGATGGAGTTCTAACTCCTGGGCTAGTTTCTCCACTAATGATAAAAAAATCACCATTCCAATTCACTATCGGAGCAGTAACTACCCCGTAAGGTAACTCTGATATTTTTAATTTAGTTTTAGTTATTGTGTTGTATACCAAAACATCTTTAGAAAATCCTTTATGATTTACTAATCTCTCTCTTAAATGAAGCTTTAGCGAATCAACTATAAATTTTTCTCGAATTATGTCAAACTTATTGATTGAATCTTCAAGTGATTTTATTTTTAAAAACTCTTTCCCGTCAGTGCCAGAGGGTAAAAAAATAAACTCTAATCCTGATTCAAATGAATTTCCTGCCATTACAGGGAAATTTGTTTTTCCATCTAATTGTTCCCAATTATTACGACTAGGACTAAAGAAATAGCTATCTGATAAAATTTCAATAAAATCATTTTTATTATAAGATCTACCTGAGAATAAAAATAATCCATATTCTTTTCCATTTGATTGGGATTGTAAAACACTAAATGCTCTTGATAAACCAGGAAAAGATGGAAGCTTTGTCCATTTATAGTCTGATGTATTGTTACTGGAAAGATCTAATGAGAAGAATTGATTTGTGGTTTCACCCATATACTCACCTCCGGCCACATATACTTTTTCACTAATTATACTTGCCGACAAGTTAGCTAAGGGAATAGGTAATTCAGGTAGTTTTTCAATTATAACACTTTCACTTAATGCCTCCCATTTCATATAAAAAACCTCAGAATATGTCTTGACATTATCGCGGCCACCAATACACAAAACTCCATTGGGTGTCGAAATTGAATATCCATACGCAGTAGGATGTGGTAAACTAAATGTTTTAGAGTGCCACTTATATTTGTTTCCTTTTCTCTTTAGTACATAAATTTTATCACTCCAATATTTTTTCCCACCTTCCCATGGCATTTCGTTTTGGAAATTAGCACCTCCCGCAATCAACATTACATCATTACTGATTCCAGCAAAACTGCCAGCTAACCCTTTATTAGGTTTTCCCATTTCATCCGGTAATTCGGCTATTACCTCCCAATCCATCAATGGTTTATTCGTGTCCTGAGAAAATAGAATAGAAGTTGTCATAATAATACCAATTAGCATATAGTTATACCCGGTAAAATTTAGACTCATTAGAATCTTCATTATATTTATTTACAATAACTTTTAAATATCTAAATTTTATATTGAATAACTTTAAATACTTTTTCCTTTTTACTTCACTTATTATATCAATATCATGTAAAAATGGGGGTGAAAAATCGAAACCAAATGTATTATTTGTAGCGATAGATGATTTACGTCCCGAACTTAAATGTTATGGAGCTAAACATATCAAGTCACCAAATATCGATCGATTATCTGAACAAGGAATTTTATTTAATAAAGCCTATTGTCAGGCTCCCCATTGCGGACCCTCTAGATCTTCACTTCTCTCAGGGGTAAGTACTTTAAATCATGAAGGAATTCCTTTAAAGCCATCGGATTTGGCTCCTGATAAAATTACCCTTCCAGCAACTTTTAAAAAAGCTGGTTATTACACGATAAATAATGGAAAAATATTTCATCAAAGGGAGGACGGGAAAGAGGGTTGGTCTGAAGAACCCTTTTCACTGGTCAATGGTCTAAAAGAAAATAATCATCTTACTTTTCATGAAAAAAAATCTGCAAAATTTATACTTGAAAAAAATCAACGTGGACCATTCTTTGAA
>CABXUL010000028.1 GCA_902515395.1 uncultured Bacteroidota bacterium
AAAAGGAGACTTTCCCCCCTTCACCAATTATCACATTTGAACCCTGATCTGGTTGGGTTAGAGAAACAGGTACAGGGGCGTTAGTAACTGATTCAAATCCACCTACATAAAAATTATTAACCCCACTAGTTCCTACATCGTCAACAAGATCGCTTTTTGAGCTGACACTCCAGGAATAAGGTTTACCTTTTTCTAAAACGACTGTAGCTCCTGTATTTTCAATATTAGTTATATTTATAACTTCGTTTGAAATCAAATTAGTAATTCTAAGATTATAATAATCAGTATTTCTTGCAGGAGACCATCTAAATATTACCTCTATTTCACTTTCTGAAACAGAATCACCAGTTAAGCAGGGGTAATTTTCGGCGGGTGATATCAATAATGCTTTTTCTGGAATAAGAGCGGTGGTTTCATCACTTGAGCAGTTTGAAATTAAAAAGCAGACAATAATTAAACTTAAGTATCTATTAATTTTCATTATTCCTTTACAATTTTAAATACTTTTCTCACAGTTTCGCCTTCCAGGGTTACCATATACGTACCAGTTATTTGTGATTCTAAATCAATCTCTGTTAATCTAGAAAAATCTTCAATTTCCTGATCCCTAGAATATATTAATTCACCTTTTATACTATAGACGCTAACTTTGACTTTTATATCCTTTCCAGATACATGGACATTAACATCATTGATAGTTGGATTTGGATAATACTGAATTTCTTCAGAAAGAAATACTTGTTTTTCGACTAGCCCTTGACAATTTTTATCAGTTGAGACTTTGATGTTATTTATTCCTGTTCTAAGAGCAGCAGTGAAATTATTTCCTCTAACATCATGTTTAGTTCCATTTACCTCAATATTATAATTATCAGATCCATCAAGTTCAATATTAGTAGTTAAACTGGATTCGTTTATTCCAATAAATGCAGATAGTGGCTGAGGCTGTTCAATTAACACCTCGAAACATTGCTCGTAACCAGGTTGACCATTTACTATGAAGCAAGCAGAATATAGCCCTTCAGAAAGTCCGGTTACAGATAGGGAATTACTAGCGCCAATTATTTCATGGTTACTAATTCCTTGGTTTTGTGATCTTAGACCTATTAATCTAACTGTATAATCAAATGAAGAATCAGTTACACTAAACTTTAAAGATCCGTCGTTCGATCCAACGCAAGATGCGCTTGTTATTTCAATTTTATTATTGTTATTAGGTAATTTAAATACTGGGCAACCTGTTATATCAACAGCTGTACCTGCCACGGTATCTGGGCAAATATCATCTACATTTAAAACTCCATCGTTATCAGTATCATTACTTGTAACGTTAATAGTTACTGAGGCAGTTGAACTATCATCCATCCCATCGTTTACTTTGAAACTAAAAGAATCAGAACCGAAAAAACCTGAATTAGGAGTATATATTGTTTTTCCATCTCCACTTACGCTAACTACACCATTTGACGGGTTATCAACTAGAGTATAAAATAAGCTATCACTGTTAACGTCAGATCCAGATAAATCAATATCTACTGAAATTTCCTGAGTTGTCGAGACACTCATAGGATTAGCTACTGGGATGGTATTTTCCTCAACAGTAACATATAAAACACCCAAGGACTGATCAGTTCCGTCTGTAATGGTGTAAAAAATTGTTTGAGATCCAGTGAATTCTGGGGCTGGAATATAAGCTATTGTACCTTTATTTACGTTAACATCAATAATTCCGTTACTTTGATTTGATGAAGCGCTTACAAGTGATATCTCGTCTCCATCCTCATCGGTATCATTTTTTAGAACTTCAACAGGATCAGAATACTTGTTTTTGACAATTGTTACATAATCTACTCCTGCACCAGGAGCCTTGTTACCTTCAGCTGGGGGGGCAGGGCAACCACCAGTTCCAGAAAGCTGTCCATTTTCATTAATTGAAACCTCAGTACAACCATTGTAAGTTATTTGAGCTAGCTGACCGTTTGTTAGCCCACTTGCATCTGCACCGAAGGACACTTCGTTGTCTGCTAAACCTGTTATTGCGATTGTTCCTGTTGCCCAGGTCTGAGCAGAATTGTCAGCAAAAGCAATAGAGGTTACACTGGGATCAGCAGATAAATTAATACCACCAGTTCCCATTGTAATAGTTTTTATTGATGATTGATTTTTATTTATAATAAGACTAACAGTATTATTTCCTGTATTTATATTTCCCTTTAAAGTATTTGCCCCATTAACAGTAATTGATGCTCCTTGATTTGAAATAGTTAAAGTCCTACCATTATTTAAAAAGGTTCCATTATCGGAAACATTAGATACTACAGTTACGTTATTAGGTGAAGTACCTCCTCCAACATTAAATGCACCGGTATGGGATGCACCGCTATATGTTGATCCGAAATTTACATTTGATTTAGCTCCTATTTTGAGTTGACCAGCACCTGCAATTGTTCCATTAAAATTTAGTTCACTAGATAAGCTGCTAGCGGTGAAAAGTAAATCAGTATTAATTGTTAAAGTGTGGCCAGCGCCAAAGGTTATAGTTTGATTGTTGTTATTTGTTCGCCAGATTTTTTCTCCTCCCCCTGAGGTAACTACAACAGGAAGATTCATGTTAACAGTGAGGCCCCCTTTATTTGCTTGGTAGATCTGATTTACCCCAGTGCCTACCATTGTGATTTTATTGTTGCCAGTTCGCGTAAACGTTACTGTACCAGGAGTATTTGAGGTAAATTTGAGTTGACCTAATGAAACATCTGCATCTACTATTACAGAAGCAGCTTCTATTGTAGCTTTCGCTTCAGCATGATTAGGGACACCGTTTGTCCAGTTGGCATTATTTGACCATAAATTATCTCCACCCCCATTATTAAAAGTACTAATTACGTTACCACCGCCGCCACCGCCGCCGCCTGCGACAGCTATCTGTCCAGAGCCATTAATTGATACAGCTGACCCGTTAAGAGTAATTTTACTCAATTGCTGGGCCGTTAGTCCATTTGCGTCTGTACCAAATGAAATCTCATTATCAGCAAAACCAGTAATTGCTATTGTACCAGTTCCCCAATTGGATCCAGAATTATCTGCAAAAGCAACAGATGTTACTGCTGCATCACCAGAAAGGTTAATGCCTCCAGTTCCCATAGTAATCAAACCAACGGCTGACTGATTTTTATTAATTACAAGACCTACAGTATTATTACCTGTTTGGATACCTCCTTTTAAAGTATTCGCTCCATTAATCGTAATAGTTGCTCCTTGATTGATTACACTAATTACGCCTCCAGCCTTTAAAAATGTTCCATTATCAGCAACATTGGAAACTAATTTTACAGCCGCGGCACCAGTTCCTCCTCCAATTTTAAGAATACCATTATAGTTTGAGCCGTTATAAACAGGCCCAAAAATTGGTCTTGACTTAGCCCCAAATTTAACGTGACCTGCACCGGCAAGTGAGTGGTTAAAATTTGTTTGAGTGGCATTGGGTTCAATGTGATTAGCTGAAATAACAAACTCATCATTTACAGTAAATAATTGATTAAATGTAAGTACTGCACTGGCTTTATTAAATTTAAAAGTCTCTACGCCATTATTCCTTGAGTCAAATGTGAATGGAATTTCAAAGGTTACTGTTTGGCCTATTTTATTTGTTTGTAATGGCTGAGAGGTATTATATCCAGTCATTGTTATACTTCCGGGTCCAACAAAAGTATTTATAACTGCGCCTCCTGCATCAGGAAACTGCATTTGATCAACACTTATATTAGCAGAAACATTTATTGATCCACCAGCAAAGCTAAACTTTGTTCGGGCTTGTTGACCATTTGGAATAGCACCACTCCAATTAGCTGCATTTGACCATTCCATATCTCCTCCGTTGTTGTTAAATACATTTTGGCTTGCAACAGGAGAAAAATTTATAAGTAATCCTAATATTAGGAGAAATCGTAAAAGTTTAATTTTTTTAATCAATGCATTATCATTTTAGTATATTAAAATACCCCAATTGTGTATAAAAATATCTCAAATAATTAGGAATTTTTATAACAAATTACTCAAATAATAAAACAACTAATTCATATAAGTGTGAACTTCAGCATTTTACAACTTTATGATTGAAACATCATCTAAAAAGAATGTTGGTAAAAGTGGATTTAGCTGAGGTTTGTAAAAAGCCAGTCTTGCCGAAGTTACCTCACTGGGGACAGTAAACTCTATTTTGTTTTCAGTCCATACATCAGTTTTTAAAATTTCAAATTCTAAAAATTTAGCTTCGTTTCCTTTTTCATTTCTTAAAACTGCTTTGAAAGTATTTTCAGGAATTTCTTTCCATCTATGAGAAAATTTTAACTCATATTTCTCCCCTGGCTCTAGATCAATTACTTGATAAATTGAACCATCGTGAGGTTCAATTCTGGCAAGATAATTACCTGAATTAGGGGGTTGAGCTGCTGAGGAAATCACAGCATTTTTAAAACCTCCCCAAGGATATATATCACCGGTTTCAAAAGTTCCATTTTTAATAACATTACCATCAATCTCCTTGATTTCCTCAGGTATAGTCCCTGGTCCACTTTCAGGGTTGAATCTAAATTGAGAATAGTAATTTCCTAGAATAGTTAAGTTATCAAATTCGTCATATAAAATTGAAGAAACTAACCTAGGATAATTGGGGGAATTAGTGGTCCCAGAAAACCACGCAAATCTATGGACGAATTTTCTTTCATAAAATCCACTTAGGATTGATTTCATTGTTGGTAAAGCTTGAGCGAGGGAAATTTTATTTTCAGAAACCGTTTTGGCGTCGTTATCTACAATTGACATTTCTGTAACCCAAATAGGTTTTCTATATTTATCATATATATCATCAACCGCTTGAAAAAATAAACCTGAATTATTTCCCCTGTATATGTGAATACATATAAAATCGACTCTAAGGTTTTTACTTTCTGCTTCACTCATAAATTGTTCAAGCCAAACGCTGTTTACAGAAGATGGAACTGGACTCCCCAGAGGCACTCCAAGCTCCTCGAGCTTTGGCCATAATTCAATAGCTTCCTCTACTGTCATATTTGCTTGCGAGGTAAGATCAGGTTCATTAAACCCTAGAACATTCTTGACAATTCCTGAATCAACTAATCCCTTTATTCTTTGAATCTCAGATTCTGTTACATTAGCAGCTCCCCAAAACATGGGAACATATTCAACTCCATCGGGAATAGCTTCTCTGTAATCTCTATTCCATGAATAGGACCAAAAAGGCTTTAAAGCGCCAATTCTTGTTGACCAAGTCCTTTGCTTATATGACATTCCAATCCCTTTTTTATCAAGGGTTTGAATTGTGGGCTCGGTCACTGGGTTTGGATTAATTAGACCGTTATCTGGATTTTGAATATTAGGCTCTGAAGGATTTGATACACTACTATCTTCCTCACTAGAGCATGAAAAAAAACTTAGAACAAAAAGAAATGATATTGCATAACTAAACATCTTCAAATACTTGGGGAGTATTAAGAATTGATTCAGTTTAACTAGTTTCTTTAATTTCATTTTAGTGTTTGATTACAAAAGTAGAAAAAGTGAAAAATAAAAATGAGTTATAATTTATGATAAAAATTTTATGCAAATTAAATTAATTAAAATGATTACTCAGATAAGAATTTGATTTTTCTAATTTTATGAAAGTTTCAATGGCTGATGAAGAGAGTATTTCCAGATTGGTTGATTCGATAAGGCATTAGAGGGAAGTTTCGGTTGGTATTTTCATCTGGATTCAATAGTTGGCCAACGGCCAAACTATATTGATAGCCTTCACATCCACACTCTGCTAAAACTCCTTTTAAGCTTAATTTTGAACAGTTTTTGATTGGATGATTAGGGCAGCTGGCTTCCCAAGCTAAATAAGTGCCGTTCAAATTAAAAATTAAAACACCATTGATTCCTCCCGAAGGTAAGTGACTGCTTCCTCCAGTAAATCTCAAATTGTCGTTGCTAGGGAGGTTTAAGTTAATAGAAACATTAAACTTAACAGAGGTAAGGTTAGGATTACGACTAATTTCATTCTTACTACATGAAAATAATACCAACGTGAGTAATAAAATGATTTTCCTAACCAAAATTTTACCAAAAACGTTCAATTGCTTATATTTGATTTACATCCCTATATAGTTAAGGGATTTTTCTTTTTAAAGAAACGTAAAAAAAATGAGTAAAGTATCTTATTACACAGATCAAGGGCTAAAAAATCTAAGAGAAGAGTTAAATCAACTCAAAGATGTAGAGCGACCAAAAGCCTCTCAAGCTATTGCTGAGGCCAGAGACAAAGGAGACCTCAGTGAAAATGCTGAGTATGATGCCGCCAAAGAAGCCCAGGGACTTTTAGAACTTCAAATTTCTAAACTAGAAGAAACACTTTCAAATGCGAGATTGATTAACGAGTCTCAATTAGATACATCAAAAGTATTAGTCCACTCAAATGTGGAGGTAAAAAACAAGACAAACGGAGCCTTAATGAAATACAAATTGGTAGCCCAAAGTGAGGCAGATTTAAAAACTGGTAAGATCTCTGTCGATTCGCCTATTGGTAAGGGTTTGCTGGGAAAAACTGAAGGTGAAGTTGCTGAAATCATCGTTCCAAATGGAACTATTGAATTTGAAATAGTTTCAATTTCCAGAGATTAATATGGCTGGAATTTTTTCAAAGATTATTGCTGGAGATATTCCTTCATACAAGGTATATGAGGATAATAAACACTATGCTTTTTTAGACATTAACCCCAATTCAGTTGGACACACACTGTGTGTTCCCAAAAAAGAGATTGATAAAATATTTGATTTATCAGAGAAAGATTTCAAAAGACTTATGGATTTTTCAAGAACTGTGGCCATTGCAATTGAAAAGGCAATTCCTTGTGATCGAGTTGGGATGTCTGTTTTAGGACTTGAGGTTCCTCATGCTCATGTTCACTTGATTCCATTAAAAAAAATGGAGGACGCTAGTTTTCAAAAAAAAGTTTCCCAAACCCCAGAAGGATTTAAGAAAACGGCTTCCAAAATCAGGAAATACCTTTAGGATTTTTTTTTAGTAATATTTCAAAGGTTGTCCCTTTACCTAAGACTGATTTTTTGACGCTTATTTTTCCTTTATGGTAGTCAGAGATAATCCTTTTAGCTAAGGAGAGTCCTAGCCCCCATCCTCTTTTTTTTGAAGTAAAGCCAGGAGAAAATATTTTTTTATATAATTCTTTTTTCATTCCGTGACCTGAATCACTAACTGTAATAATTACCCAATTGACATTAGTGTCTAGGTCGATACTAATTGTCCCTTTCCCTTTAATAGCATCAATACCATTTTTAATAAGGTTTTCAAGAGTCCAGCCAAATAGTTGCTGATTAAGAGGCAATAGGATTTCTTCCTTGGGAATTTTGGTTTGAAATTTAACTAAATCTGAACTTCTTTTTTCAAGGTATTCGATTGTCTTTTTTGTTTCAGAGACTATATCCGCTTCTTCGAGTTTAGGCAGAAAACCCATTTTTGAAAAACGGTCAGTAATAACTTTTAATCGATCCAAGTCTTTTTCAATTTCACTTAAGGGCTCACTTTCTTTTTTTTCATCTTTCATTAATGTTATCCATCCAATCATTGATGTGAGTGGGGTTCCTATCTGATGTGCTGTTTCTTTAGCCATAGCATTCCATAGCCGGTTTTGCTCTGATATTCTAGAGGTCTTATATACGAAATATAGTACTGCCCCAAAGAGGAAGATTATTAGTAGTAGGGCCATAGGATAGTATTGTAACTTCTTCAATAAGATGGAATCACCGTAATAAAGTTTTTGATTTATATCAGATAAGCTGTCTTTATAGCGAATCAATATAGGCTGATTTTCTTTTTTGATAATTTCTAGTTGCTTGTAAAGTACAAGTGAATCTTCATAAGTTTGATCCCAATTAATATTCTTGTGTCCAATTATTTTTTCGTTTTGATCTACTTGAATCATTGGATTAATCCAAGTTTGTTGAAGAACCTCAAAAGTTAGATTATTAACTACACTGTTTTCGATTAGATCCTCTTGAGCCAGCGCCCATAACTTCATTTTTTTACGCTCCTCTTTTTTAAGTGTTCCAAAAAGCAGGTTGGTATTCCAAAGAATCAATGCAACAATTAAGAATGCAGCTAGCAGCCAACTATTTTTCAAGTTATTTCTGATTAAACCCAACACTAGCTTATATCCATTTTGTTTAAGCTAATATACTTTAAATTAAGTAATAGCTAATTAGTTAAACGCCTAGGTGTCGTAATAATCTTAAAGCCTTTGGGCCTTATTAAATTAAGAAATGATGAAAACATATTTAATTGCAAAGCTTTCCACTTAAAACTTTTTTTAAATTTGTTACTTATTGAAAAAAATATGGAAATTTCTGGTAAAATTAAGTGGTTAGATGAAACTAAAACATACGGTAATAACGGCTTTAGAAAAAGAGAAGTTGTGGTTACTACCGAAGAGCGATATCCTCAGCATATTTTGGTTGAGTTCGTTCAGGAGAATTGTGATTTATTAAACGCATTTCAAATCGGTCAAAATGTCAAGATTGGTATTAATCTTAGGGGTAGGGAATGGGTTAACCCTCAGGGGGAGACCAAATACTTTAATTCTGTCCAAGGTTGGCGAATAGAGGTAATACAGGAATCCTCAGAAACTGAAATGCCTCCAATGCCACCACCCCCTGCTTTTGAAGCAGCCGATAATAATGACTCTGATGGCCCAGAGGATGACCTACCCTTTTAGTTGCTTGTGGCGAAAGCAATTCTTTAAATGGTCATTAACCAGCCCCGAGGCTTGCATGTGGGAGTAAACTATCTTAGGTCCTACAAATTTAAATCCATGCTTTTTTAGAGCCTTGCTAATGACACTTGAAAGTGCTGTTTGTGCTGGAATCGAGTTTAACTTTTCATAGTTATTTTGAAGCGTTTTGTAGTTAACAAAACTCCAGAGGTAGTCTGAGAAGGAATCCCCATTTTTTTCAAACTCAATTAAGCACTGAGCATTATTTATAGTAGCCTCTATTTTGAGTTTATTACGAATAAGTCCAGAATCACTCATTAACTCCTCAATTTTATTATCCTTATACAAAGCAACTTTGCGGTAATCAAACTGACGGAAGGCTTTTCTTAGGTTTTCACGTTTTTTCAAAATAGTAATCCAACTAAGTCCAGCCTGAAAAATTTCTAGGGAGAGAGATTCAAATTGTTTTTGGGTTTCAAAAACTGGAACCCCCCATTCATTATCGTGATATTTAATGTAAAGGGCGTCACCTTCACACCATTGGCATCTTGTTATGATAGTATTTAATATAATACATGAAGAGTGATCTTCTATTTAATGGATTTGCTATAAATTAATTATTTTTTTTTACCCCAGAGCAATTCTCTGAAAACCAGTAACTATTAAATCAGCATGAGCAGACTTTACATAATCAGCAACTGAAATTTTTCCGTCTTTAATAAAAGCTTGATTTACTAAGGTGTTATCTTTGAAGAAACGTTTGATCTTACCTTTCGCAATATTATCTAACATAGCCTCAGGCTTACCTTCTTGACGTAATTGCTCTTTTGCAATTTCAATTTCTTTTTGAATAATTGAAGCGTCTACACTTTCTTCATCTAGCGCGATGGGGTTCATAGCTGCAGCTTGCATAGCAATATTTTTTGAAATTTCTGCAGCATTATCGACAATACCTGAGAGCCCAACTAGTGTAGCGATCTTATTTCCAGCGTGGATATATGAACCAATATATGGAGCAGTTAGTTTTTTAAATGCTCCGATTTCAATTTTTTCTCCAATTACGCCAGTTTGCTCTATTAATTTTTCAGCGACAGACATACCATCAAAATCACTTGATAAAAAATTTTCTAATGTATCATATTTCAATGCTTGATCGGCGAGACTCTTTGCCAAAGCTAAATAAGAACTATTTTTGGCAACAAAGTCAGTCTCGCAGTTTATAGAAATCAATACACCAGATGTACAATCATGATTGACTTTAGCTAAAGTTGCCCCCTCAGAAGATTCCCTATCCGCTCTATTAGCGGCAACTTTTTGACCTTTTTTCCTTAGAACTTCAATTGCTTTATCAAAATCTCCTTCTGCTTCAACCAGAGCTTTTTTGCAATCCATCATTCCGGCTCCAGTGGATTTACGTAGTTTATTAACTTCGGATGCTGTAATTTTCATAATTAATTTAGGATGTGTTTTTAAGACTATTTCTTTTCTACAACTCCTTTGCTAGGCTTGTTTTCTGAAGCAGGTTCATCAATCGATTCGTCAACTTTTTCAGCTTCGGTACTAGCATCGGTTTCAGCTTTTTCTTTAGCCTGTTTTTCTTGCTCTTGGGCTTCTTTTTCATTTTTCCTTTCTTTTAGCCCTTCACCAATTGCATCGACTACAAGTGTTAAAATTTTATCAATGGACTTAGTAGCGTCATCATTGGCTGGAATTACATAATTTACCTCCCTTGGATCTGAGTTGGTATCTACCATCGCAAAAATTGGAATCTTAAGTTTTTGCGCCTCTTTAATTGCGATATGTTCTCTTTTAATATCAACTACAAAAAGAGCTCCAGGTAAACGAGTCATATCAGATATTGAACCTAAGTTTTTTTCCAATTTGGCCCTTAATCTATCTACTTGAAGTTTTTCTTTTTTGGAAAGGGTTTCAAAGGTGCCATCTTTTTTCATTCTATCAATAGCAGCCATTTTCTTGACTGCTTTTCGGATAGTTACAAAATTAGTTAACATACCTCCTGGCCATCGTTCTGTAATGAAGGGCATATTTACTTTTTTAGCAGATTCTGAAACGATATCTTTAGCTTGTTTCTTAGTAGCTACGAAAAGAATTTTTCTTCCAGAAGAAGCGATTTTTGCTAAAGCCTCAGAAGCTTCTTCAATTTTAGCAACAGTTTTATAGAGACTAATTATGTGAATCCCATTGCGCTCCATATAAATATATGGTGCCATATTAGGATTCCATTTTCGGGTTAGGTGTCCAAAATGGACGCCTGCACTTAGCAGGTCTTTTACTGTGGTTTGTGCCATATTTTTTAGTTTACGTTCTCGATTAGTAGCAATAAATCTTTCGACATATTTAGATGCTAAACTAATATCCGCCTTAGCGGTTCAAGCAACAGATTTAAATTATATAAATGAACATTTATTTATTCTCAGACGAAAAATTATCGCTTGGAGAATTGATGTTTTTTTCTTGCCTTTTTCTGCCCAAATTTTTTCCGTTCAACCATCCTTGGATCGCGTGTCAATAACCCCTCTGGTTTGAGTATCGTTCGATTCTCTTCATCGAATTTACATAGTGCTCTTGAAATTGCAAGGCGTACTGCCTCAGCCTGACCATTAAAACCTCCGCCTTTTACTGTTACTTTAAGATCAAATTTACCTTCGTTTTTGGTGAGTGCTAATGGTTGTGTGATTTTGTATTGTAATGTAGCTGTAGGAAAAAACTCATTGTAAGCTTTTTTATTAACCATAATTTTTCCTTTGCCCTTTGAAATATATAAGCGAGCTACTGATGTTTTTCTTCTACCAATAGTATGAATAACTTCCATTTATAATAGTTCGTTTAGATTAATCGTTTTTGGTTTCTGTGCTTCGTGTGTGTGCTCACCTCCAACAAAAACTTTTAGGTTTTTATACAAGGCGGCACCCAGCTTGTTTTTTGGAAGCATACCTTTAACAGCATTTTCGATCAAACGTTCAGCGCCTTTGGCATTCAATTGCTCTGCATTCAAACTTCTCTGTCCACCAGGATAACCAGTGTGACGGATGTATTGCTTTTGTTTCCATTTATTTCCAGACAAGGTCACTTTACCTGCGTTAATCACAATTACGTTATCTCCGCAGTCAACGTGTGGTGTGAAATTGGTTTTATGTTTTCCTCTCAGATGAACGGCGATAACAGATGCTACTCGTCCTAAGGGGACGTTGGCTGCGTCAATTACTACCCACTGCTTATCCACAGTGTTGGCATTGGCCGAAATCGTTTTATAACTTAATGTGCTCACAAAAAAATGATTTAAATACCCTTTTGCCGGGCTGCAAACTTACAATTATTCCTTTTTCTGAAAAAATATTTTTTGCATTAATTTTAGGTTTTAAAGATTTGATTATAAACAGGTTTAATAGGCTTTTAGATCAAACATTATTAAATATAGCGAGCAAAAATTGTATTTACTATAAAAATATCACTCTACCTTATGTCGGATAAGATAGATTTGAATATTAATGGGCTTCGAGCCAGTTTTCTCCGAAACCAATATCGACGACCAAAGGTAAACCTATATCAAAAGCACTTTCCATTTCGGTTTTCACCATTTTTTCGAATGCTACTTTTTCTGATTTTAAAACATCAAATACAAGTTCGTCATGAACTTGTAATAACATTCTAGACTGCCAATGCTCTGCTTTAATTTTCTTATGAATTTGTATCATAGCTAGTTTGATTATATCTGCTGCACTCCCTTGTATAGGTGCATTTACAGCATTGCGCTCTGCTGCTCCACGAACTATAGCATTTTGAGAATTAATATCTCTTAGGTAGCGGCGGCGACCCAATACGGTTTCAACATAACCATATTCCCTGGCAAAGTCAATTTGCTTTGAAATATAGGCTCTAAGCTCAGGATAAGTTTTATAATATGTTTCGATCAATTCTTTCGATTCTACTCGATTTAAGTTAGTTTGTTGGCTCAATCCAAAAGCAGAGACTCCATAAATAATACCAAAGTTTACTGTTTTGGCATTGCTTCGCTGTTCCCGAGTAACGTCATTTAGCGATACCTCAAAGACCCTGGCCGCTGTAGCAGCATGAATATCCTCGTTATTTTGGAAGGCTCTGACCATGGAAGGGTCTTTACTTAATGCCGCTATAATTCTTAGTTCAATTTGTGAGTAATCAGCAGCCATAAGTAAATAATTGTCATTTCTAGAAATAAATGCCTTTCGGATTTCCTTACCCCTAGGGGTTCGAATAGGAATATTTTGAAGGTTCGGATTGTTGCTGCTTAATCTTCCAGTAGCTGCTACGGCTTGGTTGTATATGGTGTGAATGCGTCCGGTACAGGGGTTGAGGTCTTCAGGTAGAGCAGAAACGTAGGTAGTTTGTAGTTTTTGAAGGGATCTCCACTCAAGTATTTTCCCGACTATAGGGTGGGTTTTGGCTAAAAAAGATAGGGTTTCCTCAGCGGTGGAATATTGTCCACTTTTCGTTTTTTTAGGCTTATCAACCAGTTTAAGTTTTTCAAATAAAATTAAGCCTAACTGTTTGGGAGAGGCTAAATTGAAAGTCTCACCCACTTCTGCGAAAATAAGTTTTTCCAGTTTATCAATATCTGATATAAGGTATTTAGAGAGTTCATTAAGGAAGCTTACATTTAGATTTATTCCCTCGGCCTCCATTGAAGTTAATACATCTACTAAGGGGAGTTCCACCTCTTGAAAAAGTTTTGTTGCATTAACATCTTTCAGCTCCTTTTGAAAGTGTTGTTTTAACTGAAATGTAATGTCAGCATCTTCCACAGCGTATTCAGTTTGCTTGGTCAAATCGACCTCGCGCATATTGCCTTGATTTTTTCCCTTTTTACCGATCAGTTCAATTATGGACTGCGGGCTATAATTCAAATAGGTTTCTGCTAATGCGTCCATATTATGTCGCATGTCGGGATTGATCAAATAGTGAGCAATCATAGTATCGTAAAGCGGGCCAACCACCCTGATTTCGTATTTGAGAAGTACTTTTAAATCATACTTTAGGTTGTGTCCAATTTTTTCAATCTGCTGATTTTCAAAGAAAGGTCTAAATTCCTGAATGATGGTTTTTGCTTTATATTGATCTTCTGGAATATAGAGGTAATAGCCTTTATGTTTTTCCCAGCTGAATGCAATACCGACTAATTCAGCTTGAAGGCTGTTTAGCCCAGTGGTTTCTGTATCAAAACATACTGAGGGTTGTGACAATATTTTTTTGAGTAGTAAACTTCGCCCTACCTTTGAGTCCACTAGTTGATAATGGTGTTTTTTGGTTTTTTGATTGTCTCTTGAAGTTTCAGTAATCTCTATACCTTGTCCCGGTGGGGGGTTGAACAAGTCAAACTGATCACCGGAAGTTTTTTGTTCAGTCAGGGCCTCTTTCAAACTGATCTCAGTCGGATTATTCTCAGTATTGGGGTTAAAAATCTTTTTAAAATTCTCTTGAATTCTCTTAAATTCTAATTCTTCAAAAATAGCGACCGCAGCTTCAATATCAGGGCTTGAAAGTTCATAGTCTTTAGAATGAAACTTAACAGGCACATCCGTAATGATGGTTGCAAGTTTTTTAGACAGAAGACCCAATTCTTTATGAGCTTCAATTTTCTCCCTAAGCTTGCCTTTCAATTTATCTAAATTGTCAAATAAATTTTCCATACTACCAAATTCTTTGAGGAATTTTTTGGCTGTTTTGTCTCCTACGCCTGGTAAGCCCGGGATATTGTCAACGCTATCGCCCATCATACCTAAATAATCAATGACTTGTTGAGGTCTTTCGATTTCAAATTTTTCTTGGATTTCTGGTATTCCCCAAATCTCAATACCCGTGCCCATTCGGGCAGGGCGGTACATAAAAATGTTTTTAGAAACGAGTTGTGCAAAATCTTTATCAGGGGTGACCATGTAGGTCTCATAGTTTTCTTTTTCGGCCTGTTTGGCGAGGGTTCCAATAATATCATCGGCTTCAAACCCTTCTTTGACTACAACGGGAATGTGCATTGCCTCAAGTATTTTTTGAATATAAGGAACGGCAATCACAATAGCCTCAGGAGTTTCATCTCGATTAGCCTTGTATTCTGTAAACATTTCTGTTCGGGCTTGTGAACCGCCCTTGTCAAAACATACCGCTAAATGATCTGGTTTTTCTCTTTTAATAACATCCAATAAAGAGTTCATAAACCCCATGATAGCCGAGGTATTCATCCCTTTAGAGTTGATCCTAGGATTTTTAATAAAGGCGTAATAACCTCTGAATATAAGCGCAAAGGCATCCAGCAGGAACAATCTTTTTTTTCCTCTCATTAGAAATGTATAATTATTGACTGGTTCAAGTTACAAAGATAAAGTTTCGTTTGTGCTGACTAATTGGGTTTTGTAATTTAACGTCATGGAATTATTACATGATGATAATTATTTTATGAAACAAGCCTTAATAGAAGCACAAAAAGCTTTTGAAGCAGATGAGGTCCCAGTAGGAGCAGTCATTACCATAGATAATAAAATTATTGCTAGGGCTCATAATTTAACCCAGCGACTGAATGATGTAACTGCACACGCCGAAATGCAAGTGATTACCTCAGCGGCTAATTATTTAAATGGCAAATACCTTAGCGGCTGTACATTATATGTAACACTCGAACCCTGTGTTATGTGTATTGGTGCAATTTATTGGGCACGGCTCAGTAGAATTGTTTTTGCCGCTGGTGACCCCAAACGAGGTTTCCAACGAGCTCACATCAACCTTCATCCCAAATCAACTGTAAGCAGTGGAATCATGGAATCTGAAGCGGTGAAACTGTTAAACAAATTTTTTGACGGCAAGAGGAAATAAAAAAGCCTCTCATCGAGAGGCTTCATTTTAAGTCGTAATGTATTTTATAATAGGGCAATTTGAGAAGCTTGCTTCCCCTTATTTCCTTCTTCTTCTACATACTCAACTTTGTCACCCTCTTGGAGTGTAAGCCCGTTAAGGGCTGAAACGTGGACAAATACATCTTCAGATGTTTCATCATTGGTAATGAATCCATAACCTTTGGATCCATTAAAGAATTTAACTGTACCAGTCATTTATAAAAAATTAATTTAGAGCGCAATTTACACTTTCTTATTATGATAGCAGAAAAATAGTGGTTATTTTTGATAAGAATTTCTAAGTTTCTCCCAATTTTCTTTAGAAAGAGTATAGTCTTTTAGCTTTTTTCCTTTCCATCGATAGACTAAAAAAATAGGCATAAATATAAAAGCAGCCGTCAATACGGTAAACCCAATAATTTTGTTACCATCATTTGAATTTTCAAATGTCTTGATATAAAATCCAATGATAAGACAGGATAAAAGTGAAAAAAAAAAGATTTTCAGAAATAATTTCATCGATTTTAAATTTAAATAATTTTCATTAGGAGGATTTTTTGGGTAATGATTTTAGATACAATTCTTCTAAATTGTCATCGCTTACTTTTGAGGGAGCATCTATCATTACATCTCTACCATTGTTGTTTTTTGGAAAGGCAATAAAGTCTTTTATGGTTTCACTACCACCCAATAGAGCAACAAGTCTATCTAATCCAAGTGCAATTCCACCATGAGGTGGCGCACCGTATTGAAAAGCATTCATTAGAAAGCCAAATTGATCTTTGGCTTGTTTCTTTGTGAAACCTAGTAATGAAAACATTTGTTCTTGCAATTGGGTGTCGTGGATCCTTATGGAACCACCTCCAATTTCGTTACCGTTTAGGACAAGGTCATAAGCGTTTGCCAATACTTTTTCTGGAGTGGATGTCAACCAATCCAAATGTTCGTTCTTTGGTGCGGTGAAGGGGTGGTGCATCGCATGGTATCGTTTGCTATCTTCATCCCAAGCTAACAAAGGAAAATCAGTCACCCATAGCCCAGCATATTCATTGGATTTTCTGAGTCCCATCTGTTCAGCTATTTCTATTCGCAAAGCACTCAATTGGGTTTGAGCATTTTGGCTGTCCCCAGCCATGACAAAAATTAAATCTCCAGCATGGGCATTAGTTTTTTTTGACCATTCGGCTAGGTCTTGTTGGTTAAAAAAGTTATCTACAGAGGATTTGTAGCTGCCATCTTCATTGCATCTGACCCATATCAACCCTTTGGCACCCACTTGCGGCCTTTTGACCCAATCAATCCAATTATCAATTTCTTTTCGGGTATAATTGGCACCGCCAGGAACAGCAATACCAATAATTAGCTCTTGACTGTCGAATACATTAAAACCTTTTCCTTTTGCAATCTCATTAAGTTTTCCAAAGGTCATTCCAAAACGAATATCTGGCTTATCGCTACCATACTTTTCCATAGCTTTTGCATAGGAAATTCTTGGAAATTCATTCAATTTTATACCCTTGATTTCTTGAAATAAATGCTGGATTAGTTCTTCAAAAAGAGACAAAACATCTTTTTGTTCAACAAAGGACATTTCACAATCAATTTGGGTAAACTCTGGTTGCCTGTCGGCCCTTAAATCTTCATCTCTGAAGCATTTTACAATTTGAAAGTATTTATCAAATCCACCCACCATAAGCAGTTGTTTGAAGGTTTGAGGTGATTGTGGCAAGGCATAAAACTGTCCGTTATTCATCCTTGAAGGGACAATGAAGTCTCTTGCACCCTCAGGTGTTGACTTTATCAAATATGGTGTTTCAATATCTATAAAATCAGCCTGGGATAAAAAGTTCCTTACTATCATTGATACACGATGTCTCAGAATCAAGTTTTCTTTTACTTTATTTCGCCTTAAATCCAAATACCTATATTTCATTCGAAGTTCGTCTCCGCCGTCAGTTTCATTTTCAATTGTAAAAGGAGGAGTTTCTGAGTGGTTTAAAATGCTTAATTCTGAAACTAATATTTCTATGCCCCCCGAGGGAATATTTAGGTTTTTAGATTCCCTTTCAATTACTAAACCTTTAACTTGAATTACATCTTCCCTCCCAATTCCAGTAGATTTTTTAAAAACTGCTTTTGGAGTTCTTGTTTCGTCAAATACTAACTGGGTAATACCATAGCGATCTCTTAAGTCAACCCATGCAATAAAGCCTTTATTTCTTATTTTTTGTACCCACCCTGCAAGTGTGACTTCTTGATTTAAATTGGATTCGGAAAGTTCTCCGCAATTATGGGATCTATGCATTATTATTGGTTTCAAAACAAAGGTAATAAGAACGTATCTTTTCCAATAATATATTTAGCTTTTAAAAATTCGTTTAAATTTAGTTTTTAACTGATACGTTATTAAGAATGTAGCTGGTACAATTATAAGAGTAAGAAATGTGGCAAAAGTTAATCCGAAAATTACTGTTTTGGCTAAAGGTCCCCAAAAAATAACATTATCTCCACCAATATAAATATTGGAATCCCAGTTTGAGAAAAGGGAAAAGAAATCAATATTTAGACCTATTGAAAGAGGAATTAATCCAAGAATGGTTGTTATAGCAGTTAAAATTACTGGTCGTAGTCTCGCTGTGCCTCCCTGAATTATAGCCACTATAGCATCATCGTTATCTAACATTTCTTCTTTGGAAATTCCAATTTCATTTTTCTTTCTATCAATTAATAATTGGGTATAATCTAATAATACTACACCGTTATTGACAACAATTCCCGCAAGGGAAATAATACCCATCATGGTCATTAAGATCACAAAAGGCATTTGAAAAAGCGTAATCCCCATGAATACTCCTGTAAAACTTAGAAAGATTGAAATTAAAATAATTATTGGCTTAGAAATCGAATTAAACTGAAAAACTAATAGTAACATTATTAATGCTAATGCAGCTAGTAGGGCGTTAGTTAGAAAATTCATGTTTTTGTCCTGTTCTTCAATCTCACCAGTAAATTTAAATTCCACTCCTAAATCTAAATTGTAATTCATTAGAGCTGATTTGACATTCGCCATTACTTCATTTGCATTATATCCAGCCAAAACGTCCGAATATAATGTCACCATTCGAACAGTCTTTCGATGTTTTATCGCACTAAATGATGCATTATTTTTTGTGTTAACTAGAGCGGCTATTGGAATCTCTTTTATTTTCCCTGATGATTGATCCCTAAAGGTGATGAATTGATTGAATAATGCATTGTTATCATAACGCTGATCATTTTTAAGCCTAACATTTATTTCATAATCCTTTCCATCTTTTTTGTATATGCCTGCTTTTGCTCCAAAAAGTGAAGCCCTTAACTGTCTCCCAACCATATTTGTCGTGATACCCAGTTCCCCTGCTTTTTCCCTATTAATAATAAGTTTTGCTCCGGGTTTATTTTTATTAACATCAACTTTTAACTCTTCAACACCTGGAATATTTTCATTATTCAAAAAGAATTTCATCTGCTTTGCAGTTTCAATCAATTTTTCGTAATTCCTTCCTGATATTTCAATATTTATTGGGTATCCAACAGGCGGTCCGTTAGCATCTTTTTCTACAGAAATTGCTATACCTGGGTATTTCCCTTTTAGTTCTTTTTGAATTTCACTTCTTAAAATTTCACTTGATAAACCATTTCTATATTTAAACTCTCTCATGGTTAAAGTAATTTTCCCTTTGTGAGGCATCTCGTTAGTTACTCCACCGTCAATTTCTGGATTACCTGCGCCCGAACCAACTTGAGCTCCAAAATCTTCAACAAGAAAGTTATACGACTGTTTGTTATATTTATTTTGACTAATAATTTTATCAATATCATACTCAATTCTTTTAGTTATGTCATTAGTTTTTTCAATATCTGTACCCTGAGGATATTCCAAATAAGTAAAAATTTGTAATGGCTGATTCTCTGGAAAAAACTCAATCTTAGGAGGAAAAACTCCAAATAAAATAAATGAAGAAAAAAGAAGAAGAAATGTACCAATTAAAAAACTAATGGGCCGGTATCCTTTTAATGCTCTTGATAGAAAATTGCTGTAAGCTTTTTCTAAACTAGGTAAAAAGATCATTTTGAATTGAGAAGCCAGTTTTTTTATAAAATATTTGTAAACCCAAAGTAAAAGGGTAATGCAAATCATTAATGTTCCTAAGCCTCTTATTACACCACTATTAAACAAAAGTAAAACTCCCGGTCCACCAAGAATTAGTGATACTCGGTATAAACTTTTTTTTGAAATTTCGTGCTCATCTATTTCCATGAAGCGGGAGACAAGCATGGAATTAAAAAATAAAGCTACTATAAGAGAAGATCCTAACACTACAGATAATGTAATGGGAAAGTAAATCATAAATTCTCCCATCAAACCAGGCCAGGCACCTAATGGAACAAATGCAGCTATGGTAGTAGCAGTAGAGACAATGATAGGAGAGGCAATTTCTCCAATCCCAGCCTTTGCTGCGTCAACCCTATCCATACCTTCTTTCTCCATTAACCTATAAACGTTTTCCACCACTACAATCCCATTATCTACAAGCATTCCAAGTCCCATTACTAATCCGAATAAAACCATTGTGTTCATTGTATAGCCCATAAATGAGAGAATCATAAAAGACATAAACATGGACATTGGAATTGCAAACCCCACAAATAAAGCATTTCTAAAT
This sequence comes from uncultured Bacteroidota bacterium, assembly GCA_902515395.1. Taxonomy (GTDB): domain Bacteria; phylum Bacteroidota; class Bacteroidia; order Flavobacteriales; family Flavobacteriaceae; genus UBA8316. Next base: position 20,371 of record CABXUL010000028.1, read on the forward strand.
CCTAGAAAAAACATCAATACTATAACAACCAAAATCACACCAAAAATTATATTGTTAACTAGGTCACTTACTTGATTTAGTGTAATACTAGATTGATCATTGGAAATTGATAATTTTAAATCTTTGGGCAATAGATTTTCACTTATTTCACTTATTAAATGTTGGATTTTCTTTGACGCTTCAATTAAGTTTTTTCCTCCCCGCTTTTTAACATGAAGCAAAACAACCTTTTCACCAAAGGATCTTGCATATGACGTTACATCTTTTTCTTTAAAAGTTATTGTTGCTAAATCTCCTAGATAAGATGCACCTTTCTCACTTTTTACTACTATTTTTTTGAGCTCCTGAGGATCCTCAACTTCGCCAATAATTCTTAAACTTCGTCTTTGCCCACCCTCAATAATATTTCCGGCTGAGATTGTTGTATTTTCGTTATTGATTGCGTTGATAATATCATTAAAACTAATTTTAGCGGCAGTCATTTTATGAACATCTACAGCTACTTCTACCTCGAAGGCCTCAATCCCTCTGATATCTACCGATTTAACCTCTGGGAATTGCTCGATTTTTTCCTCCAAATAACCTGCAAAGTCCTTCATCTGTTCGATTGGATAATCTCCAACCATACTTATGCTTAATATAGGCATCAATTCAGAAAAATCCATTTCAAACACAGAGGGCTCTACTTTTGCATTGTTATAAGTTGGCCAGTCTGCACCAGATACCACACCATCAACAAGGTCTTTCGTCCTTTGCTTTGCCAGGTCAACTGCTATATCTTCATCAAATTCGAGTTTAACAACTGCGAAATCTTCCTCTGAAGTTGAAGTAATGTCTACAAGATTTTGCACACCTTTTAGAGCCTCTTCCAGAGGATCTACAATCAATCTTTCAACATCCTCAGCAGTATTTCCAGGAAAAACAACTGAAACAAAAACCCTTGTGTCACTAATTTCAGGAAAACTTTCCCTTGGCATAACATTATAAGATCGAATTCCCAAGAAGAAAAATATTGCCATTATAACATAAATCACGGTTTTGTGATCTATTGCCCAACTAGAAGGTCGGAATTCTTTGTATATACCCTTTATTTTTTCTTTATTCAATTTCTCGTACTCTTTGATTTTCATCGACTATTGCAGCACCTTCATTTAGAATTAATTCCCCCAATTTAATCCCTTTTGTAACCTCTACTTTATCAATACTCTTTTTGCCTAATTCAATAAAAGTTTTTTTTGTTATGTAAACACCTTCTTTATTCAATGCTTCTAGCTTAAAAATGTATTTATCACCTTTTGAATTTTCTTTTATTACACCAAGGGGAATCATAAGTGCATTTGGATTACTATAATCTTTAATTTTAAGCTTACAGGTCAAATTGGGTTTAATGTTATTTTGAGAATTTACCAGTGGAGCTTCTACTCTAAAACTTCTATTATTTGGATTTATAAAATTCCCAATTTGTCGAATTTGAGTTGAGTAGGTTTTTCTCAGCACTGGTATTTCAACAATTGCCTCGGTACTTAATTTGATTTCACTAATGTATCTTTCTGGAATGCTAGCCTCTACATACATATTGTTTAAATTAACTACTCTAAATACTGGTGTTTGCCCTGGTATTAGATTGCTTCCAGTATTGGCAATTATCTCATCAATAGTACCTGAAAAAGGTGCTCTAATTTGTGTTTTTAATAATTGTTTTTTTAACTGAGTTATACTTTCAAGTTGAGACTGATAAGTAGTTTTTGCATGAAGTAATTGCATTTCAGACCCTATGTTTTTATCCCAAAGCCTTTGCTGACGCTCATATGTAATTTTAGAGAGATTCAATTGAATCTTAAGTTGCTCAAGTTTATTTCTTAAGCCAGCATCATCAATCTGGGCAAGTTGAGTTCCTTTTTTTACATTTTGTCCTTCTTTTACATATATCTGAATTAGACTTCCACTATATTCAGGATAGAGTAATACATTTTGTCGAGTTTTAATATTTCCCTGTACTTCTATATGGTGATTAAAATTTTCAGGAATAATTTTATAAGAAGTTACAATGGGTAACTTTTCGTCGGGATCAAGCTGCAAAATTTGCTGATCAATATCCTTTAATT
>CABXUL010000029.1 GCA_902515395.1 uncultured Bacteroidota bacterium
ATCATGAAGGGGTATAACATTGCCGATATTAATTTTAATGAAAGTTTTTTTATGTTTTATGAACTCATGGAAAAAACCAACCTTCAGCAATCTGATCTGTTACCCAAAGATCAATTAATTAAGTTTAACGAGAGGTTTGGATCTCCCTATCACGTTGGAGTTGGATTAAGATTTTTAGAGAGTTATCTTGGAGATCAGTTTGAAAACGCATTGAAAGAATATTTTAAGAAAGGCGGAAGCAACGATTTAATTGAAATTTTAAAGAAACACTCGAATAAAAACATAGATTGGTTCAACGAATTTTATTTAGCAAAAAGAACTTCAATTGATATCCGTATTAAATCAGTAAAAAAGAAAAATGATAGTTTAATTGTCAAAATCAATAAGTTTTCAAACAATGGGCTTCCATTTATACTTGCACAAGTTAAAAATGATAGTGTAATTAGTAAACAGTGGATCAGTTACATTGAGAAGGAAGATATTATTTATTTAAAAAATTTAAACCCAGATTACATTGCTATAAACCCTCAAACGCGTTTTAGTGAAAAAAATAAAATTAACAATTGGAAGTATTTGAATAATTTTTTAAATATTAAACCACTTCATTTTAATTTTCTTAAAGATTATCAATCGCCTAAGAGAAACCAAATGTTTTATAACCCTATTTTTAATTACAATCTTTATGACGGAGTTTCATATGGCTCAAAGTTTTATGATAAAGGAATTTTAGCTCAGAAGTTTACTTTTGAAGTTATGCCTCAATACTCATCTGTAAACGAAAACCTCGTAGGCAAAATGAATTTTTCGTTATTAATTCATAATGAAGAAAAAAATAATTATGCCTCAATATTCAATTTTTTTGCCAGCAGCTATCATTATGACGAAGGGTTGAGATATCAAGTCTTTAGACCTGCATTGACATTATATTTTAGAACTGACAACTTTAGACTAAACAAAAGACATTTGTTAGGGATATACTATTTCTATGTAAATCGAGAGAAATCGAAGGATTCGAATTCCAACCCAAATTACAAACTAATTAATTTAAGGTACCTATATTCTAATCCTGGTGCAATTAAGCATTTTACTTTCGACAGTAATTTCCAGTTCTCTCAAAAGTTCACTAAAATGGAATTTGAATTTGATATCAGAAGGTTATTGCCTAATGGAAGTCAAATATCTGCAAGGTTTTTTATAGGTAAATTTTTAAATCACAACAGCAAACAAACTAAATTCTTTGATTTTAATTTAAATCGTCCTCAAGATTATCTTTTCAGGTATAATTATTTTGGAAGATCTGAAGATAAGGGGTTTTATAGCCAACAGATAGTAATGGCTGAGGGTGGATTTAAATCTATGCATTCAATAGCCACAGCAAATGATTATTTGTTTTCAGCAAATATAACATTAGGTATATGGAAATGGATTGAAGCTTATAGCGATATTGGATCACTCAAAAACAGAGGCGAAAAAGTATATACTTATTTTGGTTCTGGTATTAGATTCAATATCATCCCAGACTATCTTGAATTATATTTTCCCTTTATCAGTTCAAATGGCTGGGAAATTAATCAGAGTGATTATAAAAAGAAAATTAGGTTTGTATTAACTCTCAATACAAAACAATTTTTAGGTTTATTTTCTAGGAGGTGGTTTTAACATTAACGTGAAAACAATTGCTTGAACTTAAACCACACTAAAAGAGCCAAATATTGTATTTTTATAATATAAAATGAATTTAAAAACCCAAGAACAAAAATCTGTTTTTAACTTTGAGGACTACAAAAAGTTAGTGCTTAAAGACTATTACACAATTTTCCTTAGCCGAGAAACGAGTATTCTTGGACGCAGAGAAGTTTTAAGTGGAAAAGGAAAATTTGGAATTTTTGGTGACGGTAAAGAACTTCCCCAAATTGCCATGAATCATTTTATTGAAAATGGAGATTTTAGATCTGGATATTACAGAGACCAAACCTTATTAATGGCTCAAGGTTATTTAACACCTGAGGATCACTTTGCTGCTCTTTATGCTCACCCTGACATAAAATATGAACCAATGTCTGCAGGAAGACAAATGGTGGGACATTTTTCAAATAAATTAATTGATGAAAATGGGAATTGGCTTGATCAAACTAAACAAATAAATCATATTTCGGACGTTTCCTCAATAGGCGCTCAAATGCCAAGACTAGTTGGCCTAGCTCAATCTTCTAAAATTTATAGAAAATTAGATATTAAAGGATCAGAAAAGTTTTCCAAAAACGGCAATGAAATTGCTTGGGGAACTATAGGTAATGCCGGTACAAGTGAAGGTGTATTTTTTGAGGCTATAAACGCAATTGGTGTTCTTCAAATTCCAATTGTTATGAGTGTATGGGATGATGGTTACGGGATTTCTGTTAAAAACGAAAAACAAACCACTAAACAAAGTATTTCAGATGCTTTGGATGGATTTAAAAAGGAGGAGGATTTAAGTGGTATTGAAATACTTACTGTAAAAGGTTGGGACTACTCAGAGTTAATTAAAACTTATTCCTATGCTTCAAAATTAGCTAGAGAAAATCATGTTCCTGTTTTAGTTCATGTAACTGAGCTAACCCAGCCTCTAGGACACTCCACCTCTGGCTCACATGAGCGTTACAAATCAAAAGAACGTTTGGATTGGGAGAGGGAAAATGATTGTAATAAAAAAATGCGAGAGTGGATTCTGTCTAATGGATTTTCCGTTGAAAAGGATCTAATTGAAATTGAGAATTCAATTAAAAACAAAGTAAAACAGGCTAGAAAGTCGGCTTGGAAAAATTATCAAAGACCAATCATTGAGTTTAGGGATGAACTCAATGTGTTTTTAGAAGATTTCATTTCAAAGACAAATAATGAAGTTGAGTTAAAAATTATTCATAAGGATATAAATGATAAAACTGAATTATTTTATCATGATGTTATTAATTCTGCTAGGAAAACTCGTAAAATTTTAATTCAAAATGGTATTGGTGACATAGAAAATTTCAAAGGATGGATTAATAAGTCCAAAGATCTATTACAAAAGAAATTTTCTTCCCATCTATATAGTGAAGGTTTAAATGCTGTTTATAGAGTAAAAAAAGTTCCTGCTGAATATTCTGAAGATGCTAAAATAGTTGATGGAAGGATTATACTTAGAGACAACTTTGAAAAGCTTTTGGAAAAAGAGGATCGCTTAATAATTTTTGGGCAGGATAGCGGAAAAATAGGTGGAGTAAATCAAGGTTTGGAAGGTTTACAGAAGAAGTATGGTGAAATTCGTGTTTCAGATTCAGGTATTCGAGAAGCCACTATTATAGGTCAAGGAATAGGAATGGCGCTTAGAGGCCTGAAACCTATAGCTGAAATTCAATACCTTGATTATATGCTATATTGTTTACAAATCCTAAGTGATGATTTGGCAACATTCAGTTATAGAACAAAAGGAAGACAGATTTCTCCTCTAATTATTCGAACTCGGGGACACCGACTGGAAGGGATTTGGCATTCTGGATCACCAATGGCAGGAATGATACACCTTTTAAGAGGAATCCATATTCTTGTTCCTAGAAATATGACTCAAGCGGCAGGATTTTATAATACACTCCTTCAAGCCAATCAACCTGCAATTATTATTGAATGTCTAAACGGGTACAGAATTAAAGAAAAAATGCCTACAAATTTAGGCGAGTTTTCGATACCTGTAGGCGAAATTGAGCTCCTTAAGTCAGGAATTGATATTACACTCATTTCCTATGGTTCCACCCTTAGAATTGTTCAAAAAGTAGCTATTGATTTAGAGAAACACGAAATTAGTGCAGAAGTAATTGATATTCAAACCTTGTTACCTTTTGACATAAAATGCGAAATAAGGCAAAGTATCATAAAAACTAGTAGGTTGGTGATAATTGACGAGGACATGCCAGGGGGAGGATCAGCATATATCCTTCAGCAGTTAATGGATAATCAGAATATTTATCAATATTTGGATACACAGCCCAAATTAATTTCTGCAAAGCCTCATCGCCCAGCTTATGGAGAAGATGGTGATTATTTTTCAAAACCTTCTGCAGATGACATATTTGAGGAGGTCTACGAAATTATGCATGAGACAAATCCTTCAAAATACCCTAAACTTTAATTTTAAATTGCAAATACTTTAACTAGTAAGTCCTGAAGAATAAATTTATGGTTTCCAGACTTAACACCTACCCCTTTACTTTTTAGATCAGCCTCTAAGGTAAGACTAATCGCTTTGCTCGCTTGCTCTACATCAAAAGATAGCGCAGCCTGTTCGTAATCTCTTAAAAAATAGGGATTGACTCCTAATATAGAAGCTGCTTTGGATTTATCAATTATAACTTGATAAGTCAATACCCTTCTGAAAAAAGTATATAAGCCGGAAATGGTTAGAATCAAAGGGTGGTTTTTAGGATTTTCAGACATGTATTTAATAATTTGATAACACTTGTCAAAATCCCTTTTTCCTAATGATTTATAAAGTTCAAAATTATTATAATCCTTACTAAATCCAATATGATCTTCGATTATTTGGGGAGAAATAATTGATCCTTTTGTTAATGCTATCTTCAGTTTATCAATTTCTTTTTCAATTTTATTTAAATCGTGTCCTAAAGCCTCTCCAAGTAGCTGTAAACCAGTATTATCTGTAGAAAAATTTGAAGCTTTTAGTTTTGCTAAAATCCAAGGGCCTAACTGACTATCAAACAATGGCTTGCTGTCAAAAAATACTCCTGTTTTTATAGCTGCTTTATAGAGTTTTTTTCGTTTATCAAATTTTTTGTATTTGTAACAGAGGACCAATACAGTATTGAGTTGTGGACTGGAAAGGTAATCAGCAATTACATCTATAGACTTGTCTAAATGTTGTGCCTCTCTTACAATAACCAAATGATAGCGAGAAATCATTGGAAAACGTTTAGCTGCCTCTATAATACGGTTGGGTTCAACTTCTTTTCCATAAAAAAGAGAATAATCAAAAGACTTGGATTCTTCATCAACCAATTGATCTTTAATTTTTAATTCAATTTGATCAATAAAATAAGGTTCAACCCCAGATAACAAGTAAAAAGGCGAGTAGTTTCCATTTTCTATTGAAGACATTAACTCGTTAAATTCACGCATCTTTAAAAATTATATGCAATTTTGCCATATGGAAAAACTTAATTTTCCCGCATTTAATTTACTTGTTAAAAGTAAGGAAAATAAAACCTTTATTTTTGACTCATTAAGGAAAAAATGGTTAATACTTTCTCCAGAGGAATGGGTAAGGCAACATTGTATTCGTTATTTAATAGAATATAAAGGATACCCTTTAGGTTTAATACAAGTAGAAAAGAAATTAATAGTCAATAGAACAGAAAAAAGGTATGATATTATTGTTTTCAATAGAAAAGGTGCCATAAGTCTTCTAGTTGAATGCAAGCGACCTAATGTATCGATCACCCAAAAAACTTTTGATCAAATTGCACGATATAACTTAATTTTGAATAGTGATTATTTGATGATAACTAATGGACTAGATCACTATTATTGCCAAATGGACTTTGAACAAAAAAAGTATATTTTTCTTAAAGACTTACCCCCATTCAAATCAAATATGAAATGAAATTAGCCATTGCCATTTTAAATTGGAATGGGAAAAAACTACTTCAGCGTTTTTTACCATCAGTTATTCAGAACAGCCCTGAGGCTAATGTATTTATTATAGACAATGGCTCTAATGACGGATCTCAAAATTACATCAAACAAAATTATCCAGAGGTTGACTTGATTCAATTAGATTCAAATTTTGGTTTTGCTGGTGGATATAATCGAGGATTAAAAAAGATTAATGCAGAATTAGTTTGCCTATTGAATAATGATGTAATGGTTAAAGAAAAATGGCTGCCTCCCATATTGTACCATTTTAAAGTGAATCCAAATACTGCGATTGCCCAACCACATATAATGAATTTAAATCGACCCGAGTATTTTGAATACGCAGGAGCAGCTGGAGGATTTATTGACAGACTGGGCTACCCCTATTGTAATGGAAGGGTATTTCACCATATCGAAAAGGATAATGGGCAATATGACCAAGACAAAAAAGTTTTTTGGGCAAGTGGTGCATGTTTTTTCATAAGAAAAGCCAAATTTGATGCCTTAGGTGGATTTGATGAGGACTTTTATGTTCATATGGAAGAGATTGACCTATGCTGGAGAATATTCAATCAAAATCTTGAGGTCTACTCGTTATATAAAAGCAAAGTATACCATTTAGGAGGAGGAACTTTAGCTTTATCAGGAAAAAAAACCTATTTAAACTTCCGAAACAGTCTATATCTTTTGTTGAAAAACCTACCGGAAAAACGTTTTCTAAGAATTACAGAAAGGATGATTTGGGATATATTTGTAATCTTTTTATTCCTTTTAAAATTAGAATTTAAAAATGCTTTAGCAGTTTTAAATGCTCATTTTTCATTTTATAGAAACTTTAATAAACTAGCATCAAAAAAGGTTAATAATCACTCATTAAGGAGTTATTATTCTGTTAAATTCCTCCCAATAAGATATTTATTTCCTAAAAAAAAGAAAATCTTGCGCCTTTAAAGTGCATTTTTCGGTTTTTATATTACTTTTACCCGTGAAAACTAAAAACTTCAATAGTTAATTATGAAAAATTACTTTGCAATAGCTTCATTGGTAGGTGTCTTACTTTCTTCATGTGTTTCTCAGCAAAAATATACTGAATTAGAATCACTACAGCAAAACACCAAAAGCCTACTGGATACCGCGACCATTAAATTGAATACTTGTAATGAGGAAAAAGAGGCTTCTGAAGCTCGATTAGCCTCATTACAGGATAGAGTTAATTTCCTCCAAGCAAATAATCAGGATCTTATTAATAATATAGGTAACCTGACTACACTTTCTCAAAAAGGCGCAGAAAACCTCGAGAAGTCTTTGGAGAGCATGAAAGAAAAAGATGTTAAAATTCAGAGTATGCAAGATGCAGTGACTAGGAAAGACTCTGTAACTCTGGCTCTTGTCACAAGCCTTAAAGGTGTATTAGGCAACATGAGTGATGATGATATCGAAATCAATGTTGAAAAAGGAGTAGTGTATGTATCAATTTCTGACAAACTCTTATTTAGAAGCGGTAGCTATACGGTCACTCAAAGAGCAAAAGCGGTTCTTGGAAAAGTAGCTAAGGTGGTAAATGATAAACCTGAATTAGAATTTATGGTTGAAGGCCACACCGACAACGTACCAATCAAAATCGATGGAATTGAAGACAACTGGGACTTAAGTGTTAAGCGTGCTGTTTCAGTTGTTAGAATTCTTCAAAACGATTTTAACGTAAGTCCAGAAAGAATGACTGCATCTGGAAAAAGCTTTTATATGCCTCTTACTGGCAATGAAACTGCAGCCGGAAGAGCTAAAAACAGAAGAACTAGAATTGTTGTACTACCTAAGTTAGATCAGTTTTATGATCTAATACAACAAGGTATGGAACAAGCCTCTAAATAAATTCATCTTTCCATAATAAAGCACGCTTATATTTAGCGTGCTTTTTTTTTAAATTAAATCCAAGTCCCCTTTACCCTTCCTCAGGACAACAGTGCTGCCCTTACAAAGATCAATAACTGTTGAGGGAATATTGCCTCCATAACCATCTTCTAGCATTAAATCAATATTGCTTCCCCACCGATCAAAAATCAATTCAGGATCTGTAGAGTAATCAATGATTTTGTCTTGATGATGAAGTGATGTAGTAATTAAAGGGACAGATAAAAAATCAAGTAAACCGTCAAGAACCGGATGATTGGAAATGCGAATACCGATAGATTTCCGCTTATGGAAAGGCTTAGGTAATTTTAAACTTGGTAGAATAAAAGTGAATGGACCAGGTAAACAGCGTTTAAGTAGTTTAAATGTTGGATTGTCAAGTGGTTTAATATATTTGGAAAGTTCTTCAAAATTTTTTAGAAAAAAACTGAACATAGCTTTTTCTAACTTAACCCCTTTTAAATTAGCAAGCTTATTTAATGTTTTGGGTTGATTGATTAAACATCCTATTGCATAAACAGTATCGGTTGGATAAATGATTAGAGCACCTTTTTCTAGAAAATCAGCAGCCTCTTTGAGTTTTTTTAAGTTTGGACTTGAGTTGTAAAACTTTAAAATTTTAGTCATAACTATTTAATCTTTAACTTAGCGAACCGAAGCAATAGATTTTTTTTGCCATTACTATCAAAGTCTATAAGTGCTTTCTTATCGTTTCCTTTTCCCTCTATCCTCAATACTTTTCCATTTCCAAATCTTGAGTGCTCCACATTCATGCCCTCCTCAAGGTCAGTGATCTCCTTATCAACTGAAACTGTTGGAGCTATTTCATTAGAATTTATTTTTCTAAGTTTGCCCAATTGTTTTTGACTTGGGATTGTATTAACCTTAAACCCCCCTTTTAAGGGAATATTTTTAGTTTTAGGGGATTCAAATCCACCAAAAATTCCTTTATCCAAAATTGGCTTGAATACATAGTCACTTAATGGAATTGTAAAATCTAAATATTTTTTATCCATTTCCTCAATAAATCTACTTGGTTCAGCATCCACTAATTTTCCCCATCTATAGCGAGATAATGTGTAGGTGATTACTGCCTTTTCCATAGCACGAGTAAGAGCAACATAAAACAAGCGCCTTTCTTCCTCTAGCTCACTTCGTGTATTAAGACTTAAAGCTGATGGGAAAAGATCTTCTTCCAAACCTACTATATAAACAATGGGAAATTCAAGTCCTTTCGATAAATGGACCGTCATTAGGTATACGCAATCAATATCGTCGTTTTTATCATTATCAAAATCAGTAGCTAGAGCAATATCCTCCAAAAACTCCGAGAGACTTCCCGTAGCATCTGAAATTTCTTTTTGGCCCTCGACAAAATCGTGAATCCCATTGAGCAATTCCTCAACATTTTCAACCTTTGATACCCCCTCTGGAGTGCCGTCTTTTTTTAATTCTAAAACAAGTCCAGTCTTCTTAGTAACCAAATCGGCAATTTCAAATGCATTGAATTTCTGATTTTCAATCTGAAGACTCAAGATAAAATTTGAAAAGTCTAATAATTTACCTAGTACACCTCTATTGAGAGATAAATTCAATTTAGGAGAATTTTTTATAGTATCAAACAACGAAATATCATTTTTACTAGCTCCAATTATTAATTTATCTAATGTAGATTGACCAATTCCTCGTGTGGGATAATTGATTACCCTTTTAAGGCTTTCTTCATCATTGGGATTGACTATTAACCTTAAATAAGCTAGTAAATCCTTAATCTCCTTTCTTTGATAAAATGATAGCCCGCCATAAATGCGATAGGGAATATCTCTCTTTCTCAATGCATCCTCAATTGCTCTAGACTGCGCATTAGTTCTGTAAAGTACTGCAAATTCCTTGTTTAGCCTTTGCTCATGCATTTTGATTTCAAAGATACTTGATGCAACTTCCCTACCCTCATCTGCATCAGTTGAACAGCGCTGCACTTTTATTTTGCTCCCATCAGTATTTGAGGTCCAAACTGACTTATCAATCTTATTCTTATTGTGATTTATGATTGAATTAGCTGCATTGACTATATTTTTGGTTGAACGATAATTTTGCTCCAAGCGATATAGCTTTACATCTTCGTAGTCTTTTTGAAAATTAAGTATATTACTTATGTTTGCTCCCCTAAAACCATAAATACTTTGGGCATCATCACCTACCACGCAAATATTTTGGAACTTATCTGAAAGTGCTCTCACAATTAGATACTGGGAGTGGTTTGTATCTTGATACTCATCGACCAATATGTATTTGAATCGGTCCTGATATTTAGCTAATACCTGGGGATGCATATTAAGTAGCTCATTTGTTCTTAGCAGTAAATCGTCAAAATCCATTGCACCTGCCTTAAAACAACGTTCAACATACTGCTTGTAAATTTCTCCCATTTTTGGACGGCGAGAGATAGCATCTGTCTCTTGCAGATCAGGATCATTAAAATAGGCCTTAACGGTAATTAAACTATTTTTAAAGGCCGATATACGGTTGCGAATCTGTTTAAACTTATAAACATCCTTGTCTAAACCCATTTCCTTGATAATAGATGCAATTAAACGTCCACTATCTTGGGTATCATAAATTGTGAAATCTCGGGGAAAACCAAGCTTATCAGCTTCCTGTCGAAGTATTCTTGAAAAAACAGAGTGAAATGTACCCATCCAAAGATTTTTAGCTTCTCCCTCACCTACAATCTCAGCAATTCTTGCTTTCATTTCTCGTGCTGCTTTATTGGTGAAAGTAAGAGCTAAAATAGAGAAGCTATCTACGCCATTTTTCATGAGATTTGCAATCCTATAAGTCAATACTCGGGTCTTTCCTGAGCCGGCCCCTGCAATAACAATTAGTGGGCCGTCAAGATGAAGCACTGGCTCTTGTTGAGCATCATTTAAATTTGATAATAAAGAAGATTTTTGAGATGATGACATTTTAAAAATAAATTTAATGCAATAATTAAATAAAAACTTTGAAAATTCAGTCTAATTATAAACATTAAGCACTTTAAAAATTATTATCTGCATTCTAAAAATAATATCAACTCATATATTTAAAGAAGTTTTAAATAATCATGTTGATTGTTTTCTAAATCAATTATTTTAGTTTTTGAGATGGACATATTACAAACCCCTATTGAGTTTCTTAAAGGCATTGGTCCTAACCGTGCCAATCTTCTAAAGGAAGAACTTAATATATTTAGCTTTCAAGATTTGCTGTATTTTTTTCCTCACCGCTATATAGACAGATCAAAATTTTACAAAATCAATGAATTGCCACAAAATAATTCAGAGGTTCAACTTAAAGGATCAATCATAAGAGTAAAAATGATTAACCAAAAGAGAGGTAAACGCCTTATAGCAGATTTCTCTGATGGCACTCATCAAATGGAACTAATTTGGTTCCGTGGACACCAGTGGATTAAAAATAATCTTAAGCCCAATTTAGAGTATGTTATTTTTGGTAGACTAAATTGGTATGGAGGGAAACCTAGTATTCCTCACCCCGAGATAGAAACACAGGAAAACTTTAAAAAAGGTTTTTCTAAATCACTTCAGGCTGTTTACCCTAGTACAGAAAAACTTCTTACTAAAGGGATTTCACAAAGATTAATTTCAAAAATGATTGAAGAGTTATTAAAATCTATAAAAACCCCATTTTTTGAGACCCTTCCTTTAGGAGTAACAGACAAATATGGATTTATCAATAAACACGAAGCATTGATAAATATTCATTTCCCTAAGAATCAAGAAAAATTAACTGCAGCCCTAAATAGATTGAAGTACGAAGAGCTATTCTTTATTCAATTACAATTATTGATTAAAAATATTCAACACAAACAAAAAATTAAAGGGTATGTCTTTGAAAAAGTAGGGATACGATTTAATACTTTTTTTAATAAAAACTTACCTTTTAATTTGACTAATGCACAAAAAAAAGTCATTAAAGAAATTAGAAAGGATTTGGGCAGTGGTCAACAGATGAACAGGCTTCTCCAAGGAGACGTGGGTTCTGGAAAAACGATTGTAGCTTTAATGATTATGCTTATTGCCTCGGATAATGGGTTTCAGTCTTGTTTTATGGCGCCCACAGAAATATTGGCTAAACAACACTTTCAATCCATTACTGACATACTAGACGAACTTAAAGTTTCTATTGCCCTTTTGACTGGCAGCACTAAAAAAACTGAGCGCAAAATAATTGCTGATAAATTAGAATCTGGCACCTTGGATATTCTAATTGGCACTCACGCTGTAATTGAAGACACAGTTAAATTTAAAAATATTGGATTGGCAATAATTGATGAACAACATCGCTTTGGTGTAGCTCAAAGAGCAAAACTATGGAGAAAAAACACCTTACCACCCCATGTGTTGGTGATGACTGCAACACCAATCCCTAGAACGCTTGCCATGAGTGTGTACGGTGACCTTGACATTTCCGTTATTGATGAACTGCCTCCGGGAAGAAAAAGAATAAAAACTATACATAACTATGACAGTAATAGATTAAAGGTTTTTAAGTTTATGAGTGATGAGATCAAAAAGGGAAGACAAATCTATGTTGTCTACCCTCTAATAGAAGAGTCTGAAAAAATGGATTACAAAGACTTAATGGATGGTTATGAAAGTATTGTTAGGGCTTTCCCTCAACCAAAATATCAAATCAGTATCGTACATGGGAAGATGAAGGCCAAAGATAAAGATTATGAAATGGATAGATTTATTAAAAAACAAACGCAGATTATGGTTGCTACCACTGTAATAGAGGTTGGGGTTAATGTTCCGAACGCATCTACAATGATAATTGAGAGTGCTGAACGCTTTGGATTGTCTCAATTACATCAACTTCGCGGACGTGTAGGAAGAGGAAATGATCAAAGTTTTTGCGTTTTGATAAGTAGTCAAAAGCTTAGTTCAGATGCCAAAACTCGCCTAGAGACAATGACTACGACGACTGATGGGTTTGAAATTGCAGAGGTTGATTTGAAACTTAGAGGACCCGGCGATTTAATGGGTACAAAACAAAGTGGCGTATTACAGTTGAAAATAGCAGATATTATAAAAGATAATCAATGGCTTAAAATTGCAAGAAATGACGCAAACGAGCTTTTACGGTTGGATTCAAAACTAGAATCTCCTGAAAACATGCCTTTAAGGCAAACTCTTGCTAAAATGAAAGCCTTCAAAAACATTTGGAATTACATAAGTTAAAACCCATCCTTAGTCATAGATTCTTATCTTTACGCTTTTATTAAAAAGTCTTTATACTTCAGATGAAAATAGCATATAACTGGATTAAACAATTTCTAAAAGTTGACCTTCCCCAAGAGCAAGTCTTGGAAATGCTTACTGACCTTGGGCTAGAAGTCGAAGGAATTTTTTCTTTTGAATCTATTAAAGGTGGGCTAAAAGGGGTTATTACCGGTGAGATATTGAATTGCATCCCACATCCCAATGCCGATCGTCTTATGATAACTCAAGTTGATTTAGGTAGCGAAAAAGTTCAAATCGTATGTGGCGCTAGTAATGTGGCTAAAGGACAAAAAGTTGCTGTAGCTACTGTTGGAACTGAACTATATGACCATAAAGGAGATGTTTTTAAAATAAAAAAAAGTAAAATACGTGGTGAGGAAAGCTTTGGTATGATCTGTGCAGAAGATGAATTAGGTCTTGGTGATTCACATGATGGAATAATGGTGTTAGATAAAAATTTAAAAAACGGCACCCTTTGCAGTGAAGTTTTTGATTTAGAGTCAGATCAAGTTTTTGAAATAGGATTAACGCCTAACAGAGCAGACGCTATGAGCCATATGGGAGTAGCAAGAGATCTAAAAGCTCTCTGTGAGTTTAAGAGAATTCCCTATCAATGGTCGATACCTGGAGTAGAAAGATTTAAAACAGAAATATCAACCAAGTCCTTTTCTGTCACTGTTGAAGCAGCTGATAAATCTCCCATTTATTTAGGAGTAACTATTTCAGATTTAAAAATAGCTCCATCCCCACCTTGGTTACAAAATCGGTTAAGATCATTGGGGCTTAGTCCAAAAAATAATGTTGTTGATATTACCAATTTTGTTTTACACGATATAGGTCAGCCCCTTCACGCCTTTGACCTTAATAAAATTGAAAAAGGAATCATAGTAAAGACTGTTGACCAAAATACCTCTTTTATTACCCTTGATGGTGTTAAACGAAAGTTAGATTCAGAGGATTTAATGATTTGTGATCACGAGAAACCCCTTTGTATTGCCGGAGTATTTGGGGGGATAGATTCTGGAGTAAGCGAAAAAACTACAAGCATATTCTTGGAGAGTGCCTATTTTGATCCAGTTAGTGTGAGAAAATCTGCCAAGCGACATGGACTCAATACGGACGCCTCTTTCCGTTTTGAGAGAGGTATTGATCCTGATCTTACGGAATATGCACTTAAATATGCTTCAAATATGATTGTTGAGCTGACTGGCGGAGTTATTAAAGACGAAATTTATGAGGTAATTTCTGAGCTTCCCAAAGCACCAAAATTTATACTAAAATATGATGATATTAATAAAACCATTGGCCAAGAGATTTCCAAAGAAGATATTTCTAAAATCCTCCATGGACTTGAGATAATTGTTAAGCATTCGGATGAAGATGGTTTACTAATTGAAATTCCACGTTATCGGGTTGATGTCACTAGACCAGCAGATGTGATTGAAGAAATACTTAGGATATACGGATATAATAATATTGACATATCATCTTCATTGCTTAGCAAAATGCCTACATATGTAACAGTTAATAACCACCAAATCGAGGAACGACTATCAAATCAGTTGGTAGATCTAGGTTTTAACGAAATGATTAATAACTCCATTACCACAACAAAATACAATGAATTAACTCCAGATCTTAAAGCTTTAAAAACTGTCAATATCATAAATCCATTGGGACAGGAGCTTTCACAAATGAGAAGCTCAATACTTCCCAGTGCCATCGAAGTTGTAAAATTTAACATTAACCGACAATCCAAAAATCTTAAATTATTTGAGCTGGGTAAGACCTATCAACAATTTAATGGATCCTACAAAGAATCGAAATATCTTTCCCTCTGCCTAACCGGTGATGTCTATAATGAAAATTGGAATGTCGATAACCAACCAGGAGCTTTCTTCTATTTTAAAGGAGTCTTAAATAAAGTTCTTAAAAAAAATACCTCTGTAGAATGGGAAGAAAAAAATACTCGTTTAGATATTTTTTCTGAAGGTTTATCTTATTTCATAGATGACCAACCTTTACTCGAATTTGGATTTTTAAAAAAACAAATCCTTAAAACTTTCGATTTAGATCAAGACGTTCTTTATGCTGAAATTGATTTTGAAGCACTTTCAGAAGTTGCTAAAAAAAATCATATCGAGTATAAAGAAATCCCCAGATTCCCTAATTCTAGGAGAGACTTTGCTTTATTATTAGACACCTCGGTTAAGTTTGACAGTATTAAGGAAATTGCATTCAAAACAGAAAAAAGTATTCTCTCCACTGTTGAACTTTTTGATGTTTATCAAGGTAAAAATCTACCCGAGGGTAAAAAGTCATATGGAGTAAGTTTTTACTTCCAAGACCCACGAAAAACATTGACAGATAAATATGTTGACAAGATTATGGGAAAACTTCAGAAACAATTTGAAAGTAAGCTTGGAGCTCAGTTACGTTAAAATTTTATCCTTTTCCTTTTTTCTTATTGTTAAAACCTAATTTTATTTATAATTTTGTGTAAATGAAAAAGATTAATGCAAATGAAACTCTTCACCCCAACTCAGATAGATCAAATACTAGAAAAAGTTGCTCAACAAAATCCTAAAAATGATTTTAACGGTTTAATTAGTAACTTACTTCAGCCCAATAAAGACAATATTAATCAATTTGATTTTGATCTTTTATCCCTTAACAAAATATTTCATGTTGATCAAATTAGAAAGGTTTGTATTGATTACCGCTTAAGGTTTTTAGATTTAAAGTATTTTAAGGGTAATATCCCTGCCTCAGCGATTGAGAAGATATGCGAACTTGAAAAAACTCATGAAACCACTTTGAATGGTTTTAAAATAATGGCACCAAGTATATTATTTCGCCTTAAAAAGACTGATGATCCACTTTTATTTGTTCCTATCGGAAATGGTTATTATTATTTGATCCACAAATGGGGAAATGACCTTTCGCCTTTAAGAAAACTTTGGGCGTGGCCTTTTAAAAACATTTGGAATCTTCTCATTGCAATATTGTTCGTAAGTCTATTTGCTACATACATAACGCCGTATGAAATTTTCACCAAAACTCCATCTAACTCAACTTTTTGGATGCTATATTTCTTTATGTTCAAAGCAATAGCTTCAATAGTATTGTTTTATGGATTCGCTTTAGGAAAAAATTTTAACCCTGCAATTTGGAATAATAAATATAACAAGTCCTAATCTACGTGTGCCCAAAATTTTTTTAAAATTTTCAACATCTCTCTGATCATTTTATGGAGTGTGAAATTTCCGTTATAATTCTATAGCTTTATATTGCTAATGAAACACTCGTATGGTGCAATTAATTTAACTAATTTTTATCCATGACCAGTGATAAAAATGAACCGGTTTGTTCGGATTAGTACTATATTGTGTTTTAAGTACTAAATAGAGCGATGGTTAATTTTTTATTTATTTTCTATATTTGCCACCATGAAAAAGCGAATATCATTAATACTTTTTGGGTTAGCTTTCTTTTTCCATAATCAATCCATTTCACAATCAGACCCAGATGAATTGGGTGCCTGGTATATGTATGTTTTTAATACCAACTTTAAGGATAGTCAATGGGGGTTTCAAGGAGACATTCAGCATCGTAACTTTAATTTATTAGGAGATTTGCAACAAATTATGTTGCGAGGTGGAATCAATTACAAACCTAAAAATACCCCTTTAAAACTGGTTTTGGGTTATGCTAATATAACTACCGGAACACAAGGTTCTTCGAACACTATATTTGCTGAAAACCGCTTGTATCAGGAAACCTCCTTTGCAGTTAAGCTCGGTAAAAAAATATATTCAAATCATCGGTTTCGTTATGAATTGCGTTATGTAGATGATCACGACACAAGAACCCGATACCGCTACAACTTGTTTATAAATATCCCTCTTAAAGGAGAAATGATTGTGGCAAAAACACCTTATTTTGCTTTCTACAATGAGCTTTTCATCAATGGGCAACGCAATATTGGCATGGGTAGAACCGTTGAGTTTTTAGATCGAAATCGATTGTATAGTGCTTTTGGCTATATGATTAGGGAAGGGTTAAAAGTACAATTTGGTTTAATGAGACAAACCACTAATCTTTCAGGTAAAAACCAATTACAATTGAGTTTCCACCATTCTTTTTAAATTCGATCTGACATTAATTTCCAAAGCTATATCTAATTTAAAGTTATGAGACGATTGTAATCTATCCTCGCTCTGGATTTACTATTCATATTTTAAAAGAACAGCGCTGGAATAAAATAAAAGTCTAGTTTTCAAATTTAGGAATACATTTTTACCCTAAGATCTTTTACTTTGGGATCACTCATGTAATCATCGAAGCTGTTGTAGCGGTCAATCATCCCCTTGGGCGTTAATTCTAGAATTCGCGTGCCCACTGTTTGTGCAAAAGCGTGGTCATGTGTAGAACAAAGTAAAGTTCCTTTAAAATTTTTAAGTGCGTTATTAAAGGCAGTAATGGATTCTAGATCTAAATGATTCGTGGGTTCATCAAGCATTAGAACATTAGCCCTAGACATCATCATTTTGGATAACATACATCTTACCTTCTCCCCTCCTGATAAAACATCGGAAGCCTTCAATGCTTCATCACCACCGAATAGCATTTTCCCTAAAAATCCGCGGATGTAAACTTCTTCACGCTCCTCATCAGTTGATGCCCATTGGCGCAGCCAATCGATCAACGAGAAATCTGAGGTAAAAAAATCACTATTATCGATTGGTAAATAAGCTTGTGTAGTTGTAATTCCCCATTCGAATTTACCTGAATCTGCTTTAAGATTACCATTAATAATTTCATAAAAAGCACTGATTGCTCTCGAGTCTTTTGAATAAACAATAACTTTATCTCCTTTAGCCATATTAAAATGTAGCTTATCAAAAAGCTTTTGACCCTCCAAGCTATAAGAAAGCCCATCAATATTTAAGATTTGATCACCAGCTTCTCGATCCTGTTCAAAAATGATTCCAGGGTAACGTCTACTTGAGGGTTTGATTTCTTCTATATTGAGTTTGTCGATCATTTTCTTCCGTGAAGTTGCTTGTTTTGATTTAGCAACATTAGCTGAAAAACGTGCAATAAACTCCTGTAATTCCTTCTTTTTTTCCTCTGCCTTTTTATTTTGCTGTGAGCGTTGTCTAGAGGCTAACTGGCTTGATTCATACCAAAAGGTATAATTACCTGAATAATGATTTATTTTCCCATAATCAATGTCAGATATGTGGGTGCAAACTGCATCAAGAAAATGACGATCGTGAGAAACGACAATAACAGTATTATCATAATTGGCTAAAAAACCTTCTAACCACATTATGGTATCATAATCCAAATCATTAGTTGGTTCATCCATAATCAGTACATCAGGGCTACCAAAAAGAGACTGTGCAAGCAAAACTCTAACCTTTTGTTTTCCATCAAGGTCAGCCATTGGTGTGTGGTGCAAGTGTTCAGATATTTCCAAATTGGAGAGTAATGAAGCAGCATCACTTTCAGCATTCCAACCATCCATTTCTTCGAACTCAATCTGAAGCTCCCCTACCCTTACTCCATCGGAATCTGAAAAATCGGGTTTAGCATAAAGTTCTTCAATTTGTTTTTTAATCTTAAACAAGGGATGGTTGCCCCTTAACACTGTATCCAAAACAAAGTGATTATCATAGGCATTGTGATTTTGTTCCAAAACAGACATCCGTTTGCCTGGCTCTAAAAAAACATCCCCTGAATTGGCCTCTTGCTTTCCAGAAAGTATTTTTAAAAATGTTGATTTACCGGCACCATTTGCACCAATGATCCCGTAACAATTACCAGGTGAAAAGGTGATGTTAACATCGTCAAAAAGAATTCTTTTTCCAAACTGAACCGATAGGTTATTTACTGAAAGCATAATTTTAATATTTGTTTGGCAAAAGTAAATATTTCTCTTCGAGACTTAGCTTTTTTTTAAGCATTAGTTAGCGTAAATTGCATACATATGCTTAAAAAAAAATTCAAAATTATTTGGTTTCTCAACCTTTTAATTCTAGTTAGCATTTCTTCATGCCAATCGAATAAAAGATTTGAGAGAATCTTCTTTGGTGGACAAATAATTAATCCATCGGCAAGCTTTGTTACTTTATATAAGGATAATAAGACTATTGATTGCCTGTCATTAAATAATAATTATCGTTTCTTTAAATATTACGACTCTCTTGAGGTTGGGATTTATAAACTAGAACATATTCCAGAATATAAATCGGTTTTTTTGGAAAAAGGAGACAGTATCTGGGTTAGAATAAATGCTTCATCTTTTAACGAATCAATAGTTTATTCAGGGAGGGGGGCTGCAAAAAATAACTTTATGATGGATTTGTTATTATCTTATGATAAAGAAAATTCCTTTCTATCATCAAAATATTCTAGCGATGGAGTAAGTTTTAAAAAACTCATCGATTCTTTACTTGATCAAAAAAATAAACGATGGACTAAAATGGATTCGATTAATCAACTCACTCCAATCGCTCGAAAAATAACACAAGCTGCATATATATATCCTTATGCTACAAGAAAAGAGCGATACGCTTTACTAAGGGGGACAAACTGGAGTGAAATAGAAAAAAAAAGTTTTTTTGACTATAGAAAATACCTAAACCTTGGAGAAACTGATCTAGCCTTTTTTGATCCCTATATCAACTATTTGATGAATTATTTAAGCGAAAAAGCCTTGGATAGTTCCCAAAACTATTTTAAAAATAAACAAACCACTGACCACAATATCAAACGTTTAAAATTAATAAATGAACATATATCAGGTTCTGTACTAAAAAACAACCTCGCTCGAGCAGTAGCTTTCGAAGAGTTATTAAATCTTGAAAATCATAAAAATCACGATGAATTCCTAAATCAATTTCTAGTTGTAAACAACTCTAATTCCCATTTTAAAGAAGTTTTAGGACTCCATAACGATATTAAAAATATGTCCAAAGGAAGAAAATTGCCAGAATTGTCTTTACAAAATCATAAGTTAGAAACTATTAGAAGCAGTAGTTTATTTATTGGAAAACCAACTGTGCTTTACTTTTGGTCTCAAACACAAATGGGGCACTACCGAAACACAATTAAAAAAGTTAAAATACTCTCTAAACAATTTCCTCAATATGAGTTTAAAGGGGTTTGTTTACAACCATTTAATGAGATTGTATTTCAGGTACATAGAATGATGGGGATCCAAGCAGAATCTCAATTGGCATTCATTGATTTTGATCAAGGTAGCAAGAAATGGGTTGTTTCCCTTTTGAATCGAGCTATAGTATTAGATAGGACAGGAATTATAAAAGAAGGCTTTGGAAATTTTAGTTCCCCTTACTTTTCAGATATCCTAAAAAAATACTAGTTTCCTTTTTTGTAATCCTCTAAAAATTTTGCAAGACCTGAGTCTGTTAACGGATGCTTAAGTAAACCGACAATTGAGCTTAAAGGTCCTGTCATGACATCAGCTCCTACTTTTGCACAGTCAATTACATGCATTGTATGGCGAATAGATGCGGCTAATATTTTCGTCTCAAAATCGTAATTGTCATAAATCAAGCGGATTTCGTCTATCAATCCCAGTCCATTTGTAGAAATATCATCTAGCCGACCGATGAAAGGGGAAACATAGGTTGCCCCAGCTTTAGCGGCTAATAATGCCTGACCAGCGGAAAAAATTAAAGTACAGTTGGTTTTAATATTCTTGTCTGAAAAATATTTTAATGCCTTGACACCGTCCTTAATAATAGGGATTTTCACAACGATCTGGGAGTGTAAGGCAGCTAACTCCTCCCCTTCTTTTATCATACCTTCAAAATCAATCGAAATTACTTCAGCAGATACATCACCATCGACGGCTTCGCAGATATCTAAGTAATGTTTTAGGATATTCTCACGCCCTGTAATCCCTTCTTTGGCCATAAGAGAAGGGTTTGTGGTCACCCCATCCAATACTCCTAGGTCTTGAGCTTCTTTGATTTGATCTAAATTTGCTGTGTCTATAAAAAATTTCATTTCGTTGTGTTTTTAATTTTGAAGTGATTCATTATAAGTTTTTCATAAATGGTGTCGGATAATATTTTTTTGAGTGTAATAGAGATCTTTTGTAAGAAAGAACCTGATATATAGTGTACTTTTCGTTTTTTGGTTTTGATTATTATATCGACCATTTTGGCTAGATCATTAGGATCACTTCCAGAATCTACATGCTTATCAATAGTGTCTAGGGAAAATTTATACATATCATAGTATGGAGATAACTCCTTTAGTGGTGAGTAATGCCTTCGAGAAGCAATTTCAGTAGCATAATCTCCTGGAGCCAAGGTGACTACATCAATTCCAAATCGCTTAACCTCCATTCGCAAGGCTTCTGTTACCGTGCCTAAAGCTCCTTTTGAAGATGAATAAATCCCTCTAAAGGGTAAGCCCATATAACCTCCAATAGAGGTGATATTAATCACCAATCCTGATTTTTGTGACCGCATTACAGGCAGAACCTCTTGAGTTAAAGCTAAAGGACCGAAAAAATTGGTTTTAAAATTAGACTCCATAGCTGCAATATCCGTTTCCTCAATTGCACCAGTAATCCCAACACCTGCATTATTGATTAAAACATCAATTCTTCCAGACTTCTTTATAATCAGATCCACCAAAGCCTTTGAGGTTTGCGATTTATTTAAATCAAATTGTAACAGTTCATAAGTGTCATTTTTGGGGTAATTGTTAGGGTTTCTACTAGTTCCAAAAACTTTGTAGTTTTTGCTAGCCAAATAGATAGCGGTAGCCTTGCCAAGGCCAGACGATGCCCCTGTAATTAGTATTACTTTAGTCATGGGTGATTAAAAAGGGCAAGCGATCTACATCACACCGCTTCAACCGCCTACCCTTGCTGCGTTCCCACCCTGGGGGGATTCGGCAGGAGCTGGTTGTGCAGGACTTGCCCATAACAAATATAATAGGTTTAGATCGTTCAGCAATTATTTTAAATTCTTAATTTTAAAAACTATTAGTATTGAAAAATTCTATGAAAATCTGGTTTTTGTTTTTATTCCCCTTACTGTTACTCAAATGTAATTCAGATATCTCCAAAGATTTTAATATGTTGATATCTAAAAAAGACAAGAAATTCATACAAAGTGATACACTTAAAATTAAAATCTCCAACAGAGAGAACCACACTATTGACTCAATAAGCTATTTCTTGAGTGAAAAGCGAATCACAGAAAATTTTGCTTTAACAGACTTTAAACTAGGTATTCACCCTATCACAGTCTTAGTATATTATAAGGATACTAA
>CABXUL010000030.1 GCA_902515395.1 uncultured Bacteroidota bacterium
TAAAACACTTGTTGGTGCACTCCTCCCGTAAACTGTTTTACCAGTTAATGTTGATAATCCGCCATTGTCTGAGGTGAAAATAATAAGAGTATTTTCTAAAAGGTTTAAGGTTTTAAGTTTATTAATTAATCTCCCCACATTTTGATCCAAGGCATAAACCATTGATGCATAAGATGCGTTGTATTGATTTAAAACTGTATAGCCTTTCTGCTCTTTAACCTTAATTGGCAGACTGTCCTTAAGAAGCATCCTTTTCTGTTTAAATTTCTCTAGATATTTTAAATTTGCCTGAATAGGAGTATGAACGGTATAAAAGGCAAGGTAAAGAAAGAAGGGGTTTTCTTTATTATGCTCCATAAAGGTTATTGATTCATCAGTGAGTCGATCTGTCAAATATTCCCCTTTTGGTCCATCTTCAAGCTGAGGATTATTGTAAGGAGTATAATAACCTCCAGGAGGAGAACCCTTGATGTGTCCCCCTTTGTTAATTTCAAAACCTTGATCTTGAGGCAAAAACCCTTCATCTCCCAAGTGCCATTTTCCAGCATAAAAAGTTGGGTAACCGGCCTCTTGAAGTGCCTCGGCCATAGTAAATTCCTCGAGAGGTAAAGCATGTTTGTTTTTGGGCTGGATAAGCTTTTGATTTTTACGTAGTTTATTCCAAAGCTCACCGGGAGGGTTTTCGGATGTAATCCAATCAGTTATTCCAATCCTAGAGGGATGTTTTCCCGTCATAATTGATGCTCGTGTTGGGGAGCATACCGGATTCGAAGAATAGGCATTTGTAAATCGATAACTCTGAGATGCTAAAAGATCAATATTTGGTGTTTCATAAAATGAGCTACCATAACAGCCCAAATCTTTCCACCCAAGATCATCTACTAGAATAAAAAGTACATTAGGTTTCTCAGGGGGATGTTGAACACCTTTAGCACAGGATATTATAACTAAATATAATAAAAGAAAAAATCTTTTAGTTCTCATTTATTTATAGTTTTATTTTAACAGGCCAGCCTAGGAATTGTTTATTTCCATCCTTTGTTAAATCTGTATCTCTAGGCCAACATTCAAAAATGACTTCATTTGATGTGGTGTTAAAGCGAATAAATCCAAAACCTGCGCCATTTGATTTTGAATCTGGATTGGCATAAGCCTGCATATTAATTTTATTATTAAACCCATCTAGATAGCGGCCTGTCCAAGGCAATTTATCATTCGGATTTTCTCCTTTTTTTTCATTCTCTGGCCACCACCAACGGCTATAATAATTATTTACAATTGCTGGAACGACAAAAGCCCAGGGGCCATCATCAAACTTATCAATACCGTGATGAATAACTGTTGGCAGGTGTTGATCCCCTGCAATATGAACAGCTCCAGCATCCCGAATAAGCCCCAAAGCGGTATTTCTTCCATGTTGTGGCCATCCATTAGAATCCAAGTCTGCGTGCAATCGATTACTTTGTCTTCCATGAAGATGTGCTCCCCCACAAAATCCGGTTGCAGAAAGAACAGCTTTCATTTTAGTTTCTTTCTTTTTCCCCCATTTGGATAAAAACTCGTGTTGAAGATCTCCTAATAAAACTAGGTCAGGAAGATTTATAGATTCTGGATTATAATTAGGGTCATTTATATGGTCAGCCCTTGGTCCTTGTTTTGGTATCTTTCCATTAGGACCTGATTTAAATTTACGATCTTCAATAATAGCAAAATCAACATCTCCAATTTTTAAATTGGTAAAGTACGCAGTAATACCTTGATTTAGAGCTTCTTTGTGATAAGGATCTGGCAGATGAGCAGTTTGTGCTCGCTCCACCATTTTAACATATTCAGGGTGGAAAAAATACCCACCATCATTTCCATCCTTGCGCAAAGATTTTTTACCACCTTCGCCCCAGAGGTTTCCTTGTCCAATATCGTGGTCATCAGGAATAGTAATACAAGGACGACCCCTAAAAAGTTCTCTAAATTGCAAACCAAATTTTAACCAAGCTGCTGTGTGTTCTTTGTGATCATATGATTGATCTCCTGCAAAGAAAATTAAATCGGGATTTAAAGTGTTAATATTTCTGACGTACCCGTCTCTATCCCCTCGGTCCTTATTACTGTTACAAGATAATGCCGCCAATGTTATTTGGGCTTTATTAATCGGATCTTTTCGAATTAAGCCTTCAAAAGAAGCTGTTTCACCATGCATTATCTTATACCTTACATCGTTATTCATATCAAAATTTTCGATTCTAAAAAGCACAGACCATCCAATTTCATTAACCTGCTGCGTTTGTACTACCCTCCATATGTTGTTTTGATAAAAGGCTAATTTTACTTCACGAGACTCTTCAGGGTAAAGAGGAAATAATTGAGCGGATAATTTAAGAGTATTATTTGAAGTCGTATAGATTCCAAATGCAATAACTTGATCTCTTGGCACTTTCATATCAATAATTGGACTGGTTTTTCTATTCCACCAATCATTGGTTGAGAGGGTATCTAAATTTGAAAAAGGTGCTAATATGTATTTTGGAGTTTTTTTAGACTGACATGAACTACTTACTAAAATTATCAAAAGAAATAACCAGTTAAAAATTGTAAAGTATTTAATCATTGTTAGTTTTTTTCAAATATAAAAATCTATTTAAAACTTTATTTAAAATTATAACCCGACAAAATAGCCAATTGTAAAAGTAAAAAATGAAGTATTACTAATGTTAGTTTCGCTATTAAGTGGATTGGGGGAATTAATTTTGTACGACAATTCAAAATCCCATTGACCTAAATCAAGTTCAAATGGAAATTCAAACTGAGTGTTGATTAACTCAAAAACATCTTGATCGATTCGTTGAGTTGAAAAACCTGATGAAATTTGTTCACTAACCGTTTGCTGACTGAACAAAAAACCCAGAACGGGACTAAAGGTTAAATCCCAATTATCCTTACTAATCAATTTAAGGTCATAACTTCCATTAGGGGCTAAATAAAATGAAGAAGAACCTCCAAAAAGGTATCCTCCAGATAATCTTGTTCTTAAGTTTTTTTTGTGGTAAACCAATGAAATTGCTAATCGATTTGGGTTGAGTTCGTCCGCATCTGCAGAAAAAAATATTCGACTATATATTCCAGTCAAGTTGAATAGCTTAGAATAATCTAAAAAGACAGAATATCCTGAGCTTAAAGAAATAAAGTCCCAATTGGGGTTAAGTTCACTAAAATAAGCTGAACCCAAACTCAAAAAAAAGTTTTGACCTCTCATGTAGCTTATATTTGGGGTAAAACTATATTGATTGATCCCAAAATCCCTTCCAGCAAAGTACACTTTATCGTCAAAAGAGAAGGTAGCATAGAGATAATCTGACCGATCAAAATCAACTAGAGGACTGTCCATATTAAAAAGTTCATCTAAGACGCTATTTAAAATAACATCTTCATCATCGATTTGAGAGAATGCGATATAAGAAAGAAGAAAAAAGCTAATGAAAATTATTTTTTTCATTAGCTAAATATAGTAAAAGGCTTGAACTTTTAACTCCCTAATTTTCTGTTTGGTTGAAGGTTATTTTTTTGTTTTTTGGAGCGATCCTTAAAATTCTGTTGTTTTTGCTTTAATTTATCTCTACGCTCATTTGAACCTGACTTATAGTCTTTTAACTTTTCTCTTTTATCCTTAAGATCATCTCTTCGTCTTTTTAAAACCATTTTTTGTTTGTTGGTCAAAGACTTAGAAAATGACTCCTTAAGTTTTCTAACAGACTCGCGGTTACCTTTTAAAACTTCTTTTTGATTTTCTGACAAGGATTTCATCAATGCTGATTGCCTCTCGTTTATAGAAAGTTTATTGTTTTTGAGGATAGATTTTTGTTCATCGGAGAGTGAATTTCTAAAAATTTCTCTATTTTTTTTCACCATATCTCTTTGAGCTTTTATCATTTCTAACTGATTTTGGGTATAGATCTTTTCAGGTGTTGGAAGAACATCTTGGGCCAATATCAAAAGGCTATTGAAAAAAGCTATTGAAAAAAGGAAAATTAAGCGTGTATTTTTTCCCATCAGCATTAATTTAATGTGTTTAATACATAACGCTCCTCAAACCAATCATCAAATTCACTATCCTCAACAAAAAGGGATTCAATCATCTTCTCGTCAGCTAAAAGCTCATCTTCAGGCACACTCAATTCAACAAAGTCTGTTCTAGCTTGCATTTTCTCAAGAGGTTTTAGGTAGATTGTAAAAGCAATTATAATAGCTATAGAGGCAGCAATACCATATTGCCAATTAAATCTAAACCAAGAGATTGTAACCGGCTGAGGTTTATTTTCATCAGCAATCAACGAATTAAATTTTTCAGTCCAAATAAGCTCCTTATCTTTTTTTAAAGGAACATCCGCCTTCGAAAGAAAATCATTTATATTTTGGTCAGAAAATTTAGGTTGTTTTTTCATAAGTCATTTAAGTTGTTCTTCAATGCGCTTAACGCCTTACTAATTCTTTTCTCTATTGCCTTCTGAGACAAATTTAAGCTTTCTGCGATTTCTTTATAGGTAAGCCCTTCCATTTTATTCATCAGTAATGCAACTCTTTGTTTATCGGTAAGAGTCATTAGAGCTTTTTCAAATTTTTGTTTCTTTTCAGCAAAATCATTTTGATCATTAGTTTCATGAACTAATTTAAAATCCTGAGAGTTTACATAATCTCTTTCTATTTTCGATCTTCTGTAGTTCGAGATAAATTCATCTGTACCCATTTTAAAAAGTAAACTCTTTATATTTCCTTTAGAAATATGAATTTTTTTCTTCCATATTTTCATAAAAACATTTTGAGCAATATCTGCTGATAAATCTTGATCTCCAGATCGATAATAGAGATATCGTCTTAGGTTATCAAAGTGATTGTCATATATCATTTTAAAATCTTCTGAAGTCAATTTATTCAATTAAATACAATTCCCAAGATAAAATTATCAAAGGAATTGTAGGAGAAATATAATATTTAATTAAAAAACTTATTTCTTTTTATTTTTACTTTTAAGTATATTTTTAAAACGGTCCCCCCTTTTTATGTCTTTTAGATCGACTGTCTCTATCTCTCCATCTTTGGTTACCTCAACCAAAGAGTCGCAAGTACCATCGCCAAAGTCTGTAATTATTGAACTATCGCCGTCAGTAGTTACCTTGATTCCCTCAATAGGAACTTTACCTTTTTTCATTTTACCATCCATAGGGCAATCGTAAGAAAATTTAATTGGCGTAGTAATTTGCATACTAAAATCAATCCCTTCAGTGCTAACTCCTGATGAAGATCCAGTTAAGGTACTATATACTTTTTTATTGTCCTCCATGTAAGTAAAACGAATCATTTCAGAATTTTTAGTTTTAAATGTTCCATCTTCATAAATCATCTTCCCGTCAGATAATGTGGTTTTCATTGTTTTATTTCCATTTTCGTCTACAGATATCACCTCAGTTCTTCTAGTACCCTCTATCTTAATATCGTTCATATAAAAGTCTGAATATTCCACTTGACGGAAACTCCCAGCCTCATTGCGAACATCGGAATAGCTAATTATCATTGTTCCACTTCTACTTTGACCTCTTTTACCATAACAGGTTCCAGAAAAAGTAACAGTTTTAACGTTATTCTCTTCATCCACTTCAACAGTTGCACAGTCGCCATATTTATTCCCATCAAACTTTTTGGGACCTTTATCCGAAGATTCTATATTTCTTGCTGATGAAGAGCTTGAACGGAGTTCAAGTGTTTCAGAAACTAATTCCTCCATATCCTCATCGAATGATATAGCATTTATGGTCTCTAAAACAGTTGTTGTACTTAAATTTTCTGAAAAGCCGATAGTATTGTCTTCAGAACAAGAGAAGAAAAGTCCAACAGACATTATAATAATTGTTAATTTTTTAATTTTCATAGTTTCAAATTTTAGATTACACTCATAACCCGATCTAAAGATACAATACCCTACCTTTACATTAATTTTATTTTAAATATTCTTTATGGATTTTAGATTTCAAGAATTCATAGCCCTATTTTACAGGATTTTTCTCGTCTATATATGTTATACTATTTGTAGAATTCTCTTTGTTTATTTCAATAACGATATTACTCAGATTGAAAGTTTTTCAGAACTAGCTAATTTGTGTTACCTCGGAATTCGGTTTGACAACGTGGCAATTGTATATTCTAACTTGATTTTTATACTTATGTCAATTGCACCATGGAAGGGAACAACTTTCGCTGCTTATCAGAAAATAGTTTTCTTGATTTTTCTGAGTTGTAATACTTTTTTTCTGAGTTTAAATTTTATTGATATGGCGTATTACAGGTTTAATAATAATAGGCTGATGAGTAATTTCCTTGAAGTAATAGAATTTGAAACTAATAAATTGGTCTTATTTTTCCACTTTATTGAAGTCTATTTCTACCTATTTGTCTTCTTTTTTACTATGATTTTTATTCTCGGTTGGGCTTATAAAAAAGTTAAGATTTATCAAATCATAATTGACAATTATTTCCGTTATTCGTTAAGTTCTGTTATTTTTTTTCTCGGGACTATTGCTCTATTTGTTTTAGCGGCTCGAGGAGGTGATTTTAAAAAAAGTACACGACCTATTACTATTATTGACGCAATGAATGATGTTAAAACCCCACAGCACTCCGATGTAGTTCTTAATAGTGCTTTTACTGTGATTAAAACCCTTGGTATGAACAAGGTAAAAAAAACAGATCGGTTCAGTGAGGAGGAAATTAATGCAGTCCTAAATCCCGTTAAGCACTATAGTGAAAATAACCTCTTTGGGAAAAAGCCCAATGTCATTATTTTCATCCTTGAAAGCATGGCCAGAGAATACTGGGGTTCAATGAATGCATCATATGATATCCCAGGCTTTAAAAGTTACACGCCTTTTTTAGACTCTTTGGCGCAGCACAGTTTAATCTTCCCAAATCACTTTGCAACTAGCAGAAAAACGATTCACGGGATGCCATCAATTTTAGCGGGAATTCCCTCTTTTGAGACTTCCTATAGCTCTTCAATGTATTCAAGGCAAAAAGTTGAATCAGTTGTTTCAGTAGCCAAAGCACTAGATTATAATACTTCATTTTTTCACGGAGCTGCCAATGGTTCAATGGGCCTATCTGGATTTGCTAATACTTTGGGTTATGAAGAGTATTACGGAAGGACAGAATTTAATAATGATAATGAATTTGACGGATTTTGGGGGATTTGGGATGAACCCTTTTTCTTGTTTACTAAATCTGTCTTAGACAATAAAAAAACACCATTTTTAAGTACAATTTTCACTATCACCTCTCATGAACCCTATATAATTCCAAAAAAGTATGAAGGTATGTTTGATAAAGGTGATCTAAAGATGCATCAGTGTGTTGGATATACAGATTTTGCACTTAAGAAATTCTTTGAATCAAGTAAAAAAAGTGATTGGTTTGATGATACTATTTTTATTTTTACTGCTGATCATGGAAATCAAACCTATTATCCTTTTTATAAAAAAATGGTAAATAGGTTTGCAAATCCTTTGATGATTTACAAACCCAATAGCAATTTAGTAGGAGTAGACAAACGTTTGGCCAGTCACATGGATATTTTTCCTACCGTTGCAGATCTAATAGATTATCCAAAGCCATTTAGAAGTTGGGGTAGAAGCTTGATTTCTGACAATACAACTGAGCCATTTGTAGTTAATTATTTTAGTGGTGGTTATTATATAATGGATGAAAACTATATCTGTGTTCACAATGGTTTTGAAGCTATTGGTTTTTATGAATTAAATGACAAGAATTTCGAAGACAATATAATTGATCAAAAAAATCAACTAATGGTTGACTTGGAAAAAAAATGTAGTCTTTTCCTTGAAAACTATTTCAATACTTTAATGACTAGTAAAAACTAGGCCTTAGGTAATGAGAAAAAAAATATACTTTATAGTTAACCTGATCAGTCAAAAAAAATTTATGAGACTGAAAAAGGAAATATCGAATCAAGCTAGTAAGCATAATTTAGACTTTGAAATATTAAGATCTACTTACAGAGGACATGCCCTTGTACTAGCAAGAAAAGCTATCGATGAAAAAGCTTATGCAGTTGTTGCCTGTGGAGGAGATGGAACAATAAATGAAATTGCAAGAGTTTTAATTGTTAAAAAAATACCATTGGGAATTATTCCAATGGGCTCAGGAAATGGCATTGCTGGTCATTTTGGTATACCATCAAATTTGTCAGATGCAATCAATATAATATTTAGTGATTACAGAATAAAAATGGATGTTGGGTTTTTTGATGAAAAATTTTTTTTAGGGAACCTTGGTTTTGGGCTAGAATCAATCTTTATTAAAAATTACAATGAAAAAGGATTACACGGATTTTTTGCCTACTGTATTGCGTTATTTAAATCAATAAAGGGATTCATTTATCCAAAATTTAAAATTGAATGGAAATTAAATGAAATGGTGCTGAGACCTCTTGTATTATTGATTTCAAATTTAAATCAACATGGTTACAATTTTACTTTGACTCCAAATGCAAAAAGTAATGATGGAAATCTAGATATGGTTTACATTAAGAAAATAAATATTTTTCA
This sequence comes from uncultured Bacteroidota bacterium, assembly GCA_902515395.1. GTDB lineage: Bacteria > Bacteroidota > Bacteroidia > Flavobacteriales > Flavobacteriaceae > UBA8316. Next base: position 8,607 of record CABXUL010000030.1, read on the forward strand.
AATTTTGAAGTTATTAATTTTTGTTATTCAAAGGAAAGAGGTTTCCTTTAGTGAGGTTCACAGGCAGTCATTTTCAAAAATGAGAATAACTAATTTGAAAGGGGGATCAATTGAATACGAAATTGATGGAGAATTTTTTGAAACTAATAAAAAATCGTTAGAAATCAGAGTATTTAAAGAAAAACTAAGCCTTATTGTTTCAGAAAGTTGATTTTTAAAATTTCCTTAAATACAAAAAGCTCTCCGGTAAACTGGAAAGCTTCTCAAAGGTTGCTATTTCATTGGTTTCCCAAGATTAACAACACACAACATCTTTATAATTGAAGGTTATTAAACCCTTTTGTTATTAATTGATGCTAAGTTAAGTAATTTTAATTTTAAACAATTGCAATCTAAAATTATCTTGTGATTATTTACTTACATGAGTAAAGTATAATACGTAATTTTGAAGGAAGATGAGACAAAAAATTGTTTTGGCAGGTGCCACTGGATTCATTGGAAGGTGGATAATTGAGGTGTTCCAAAATGACTTTCAAATCATAGCATTAAGTAGGAAAAAAGTAAAAAATAATCCTAACCAAAATATACTTTGGAAAGAGGTTGATTTGTACTCCATGTCGAGTACTGAGCTTGCACTAGAAGGTGCTGACATTGCGATTTATCTTGTTCACTCAATGTTGCCTTCAACTAGGTTAAATCAGGGGAAATTTGAAGACACTGATCTACTTCTAGCCGATAACTTTTCTCGTGCGGCTCAAAAAAATAATCTAAAGCAGATTATTTACATAGGTGGAATTCTACCTAAAGACAAACATAAAATTTCAAACCATCTTTTGTCTCGATATGAAGTTGAAAAAACATTGGGATCAAGAGACACCCCTCTTACAGCAATAAGAGCCGGGATTATAATTGGACCTGGTGGATCCTCATTCAAAATTGTCAAGAACCTTGTAAAAAACCTTCCAGTGATGGCATGCCCCCAATGGACAAAATCAAAAAACCAACCCATTGACGTATTTGATATTTTATCATTATTAAAACAGTGTATGGGTAATCCCAAAACTTTTAGTAAAAACATTGAAATTGGGGGCGATCAGGTAATGAGTTATATGGATTTACTAAGAATGACCTCAAAACAAATGAATAAAAAGAGGTGGATCTTTTCTATTCCGTTTTTTACGGTTGGATTGTCTAAATGGTGGGTGAGTATTTTTACGGGAACAAATATAGACTTTGTATCTCCACTTGTGGAAAGCCTTAAGCACAGAATGACTCCAAATAGCGATTGTAGTCAATTATATAATATCCAATTTACACCCATCGAAAAAAGTATTAAAAGAGCTCTAAATGAAAAACCACCAAGTTTACCTTCTTTTTACTATTCAAATACTGAAAAAAATACCGTGAGAAGCGTACAACGTATTTTAAACCCAAAAAAACAAAATGCCCAATGGGTAGCTAAATATTACCCTGTATGGCTTAGTAAAAAATTTGCAGGAATAATTAACCCAGTATTTGATGGAAGTTTTTTAAGATTTAATTTACTTGGAATTAATTTATTAGAGCTTAAATTAATTGAAGATAGAAGCACACCTAATCGTCAGCTTTTTTACATTACTGGGGGAGTATTGACAAAGAGAAAAGACCTAGGTTGGTTAGAATTTAGATCGATTTTAAAAAATGAATATATAATTACCGCAATTCATGAGTATGTTCCAAAATTACCATGGATGATCTACAGGCTAACCCAAGCTAAAATGCACCTATATGTAATGAAAAGATTTGAAAAGGAACTCAAAAGTTTAAAAAAGATTTTTTGAAAAATGAACTCAAAAAAAAATTTATGTTTTATTATAATTACATGTTTTATAAGTTGTTTTTACAATAATTCTGAAAATAATCGCCCAAATATCATAATTATTATGGCAGATGACCTTGGGTATGGCGACTTGTCGATTTACAACAATAAAACCATACAAACTCCAAATATTGATATTCTTGGAAAAAATGGATTATTATTGACGGATTTTCATTCTAATGGCACCGTTTGCAGTCCTACTCGTGCTGCTTTACTAACTGGGAAATACCAACATAGAGTTGGAGTAAAAGGCGTAATTACCGCAAAAAATCACCGTCATATTGGTCTTCCTTTGGAGGAAAAAACTTTTGCAGAAACTGCAAAAGAAGTTGGGTATAAAACAGCCATATTTGGAAAGTGGCATTTAGGATATGACCCAAAGTTTAATCCAATTGAACAGGGGTTTGACGAATACATAGGATTTGTATCCGGGAATGTAGATTATCACTCTCATGTGGATCAAGAAGGCTTTGAAGATTGGTGGTCGCAAGGCAAGCTAAAAAAAGAGTCTGGATACAGCACAGATTTAATTAATCAACACGCTATTAATTTTATAGAAAGAAACAAGAATGAAAGCTTCTTGTTATATATTGCTCATGAAGCTCCTCACTACCCTATTCAAGGAAGAGCTTCTCCTGCAGATAGAGAAATTGGCAGTAAAAAATTTATAGCCCATGGCTCTGAAAAAAATAAACCTAAGATTTATAAAGAAATGGTTGAAGTAATGGATGATGGGATAGGTAAAATTATTAATACTATAAGTAAATTGAATTTAGATAAGAAAACCATCGTGTTTTTCTTCTCTGACAATGGGGGAACAAAGCTGGGAAATAATGGTAAGCTTCGGGCATATAAAGGAAGTGTTTATGAGGGTGGCCATAGAGTTTCAGCATTGGTTTGGTCTCCTGAATTAATCGAAGCAGGGAGAATTAGTAACGAAACTATTATGACAATGGATATTTATCCTACGGTTAGCGATTTAATCGGAGCAATTCCACCCGAGGACATTGATGGATTAAGTTTTAAAAATCACTTGCTAAAAGGAGAAAAGATTAGAGAAAGATCGCTTTTCTGGGAATTTAATTCCAATTTAGCTATGAGGAAGAATCAATGGAAAATGGTAATTGGAAGAAAAAATAAAATTCCCGAACTTTATAATCTTCAAGATGATCTGGGAGAAACTTCTGACATAGCAGAAGAAAGACCTGAATTAATTAAGGAAATGTTGAAGGAAATGGAGAGCTGGAAAAAACACGTTGATTTTTAACTCATTAAAGGAGTAAGAACAAAGATATTCTCGTTAATTAGATTTATAAAGAACCTATTTCACAATTTTTTTAAGAGTTAATCCTTGAACTAAAATTGTGAACAATACTACAATGTAAGTTATAAATAGGATAAGTCCTTTCCCTTCTCCAATCGAATCGGGTAGATTTAATGCAAGGGCAACACTTAGTCCACCCCTTAAACCTCCCCAGGTAATTATTAAAGCTGTTTTCCTCTCAAATTTTTTAAAAATTGAAAGGATTGCAATTGGAATAGAAACTCCTACACCCCTAGAGAGAACAACCAAAATAATTACTAAAATAGATACAGTTATAAATTGAAATTGAAAGGATTCAAATACAACAATGATCTCTAAACCTATCAATATAAATAAAATAGCATTTAAAGTTTCATCCAGAAGATGCCAAAATTTATAGACATAATCGCCCATAGCCTTTTGAACTCCATCTTCTTTTTTATCCACATCAAGGTTTTGATTCAAAAATAACCCCATCATAACAACTCCAAGAACAGCGGAAAAATGAAAGTAATGTGAAATTATAGGTAGGATTAAAACCATTGAAATCGTAATTAATACCTCTAATTCCGTGTGCTCGTTTTCAATATATTTGAGAAGTTTAAGTCCAAAATAACCCATTAATGAGCCTAGAGCTATACCACCTATAACTTCAGTTACAAAGAGGGAGGCCACTGCAGCTGCTGTGACATTTTCTACACCATCTTGCTTTATTGCAAGAAGGGTTAAAAAAACAACTACTCCTATTCCGTCATTAAATAATGATTCGCCTGCAATCCGTGTTTCTGTTACAGTGGATAAATTCATTTTTTTGATCATTGCTAGAACTGCTATAGGATCGGTTGGCGCAATTAACGCTCCGAATAAAAGACAATCTATATATGAAAGGCCCATTTGGGAAAGACCAAAAAATGGTTGATTAATAATCCAGAAAACTCCAGAACCTACTGCAAAAGTTGAAAAGAGTACTCCAAAACTAGCTAAAAGTAAAATGGTAAGTCTATCCTTTAATAGCTCATGAACATTAACACTCATAGCCCCAGCAAATAAAAGGAAAGGTAGCATAACATTAACAAGTAATTCACTAAAATCAAATTTCTTAGTAATCTCAATTACACTATTAAGAAAATTTGGAAAAATAGCTCCTAAAATAGTTGTTACAACCGACAAGCAAAGGGCTAAAATCATTAGGCCTATAGTTTGTGGTAATTTTAAAATTCTAATATTAATTAATGAAAAAATTGATGCAAGTGTCAGTAGTATGGTCGATAGTTCTAGAATACCCATTTTACGATTTTTAAAATATAATTTAAGTCTTTAGACTAATTAAAAGTCTAGTTACATATTACTAAAATAGATAATTAGAATTTTTAATTAATTATGTTTAGTAATGTAATAAAAAAAAATAGTAATGAACCGCTGAAAAAATAGTTCATGAAATATATTCGAAAAACATTGATTTAATGTAGCAAAATGTTTTTATTACATTAGTGTAAAATAGTTTGATGCCAGTTTTAATTTATCTTATCATAATTTTAAACATAGCGATCATTTCTGAAGTAAATGCTCAAATAAAACTTCATAAAGTGAGCGAAAAAATGGTATATGTATCTCCTCCATTTAAAGAATGCCATGCATCTACAATTGTTGAAGTAGAAAAAAATAGATTTCTAATCGCTGCATTTGGTGGTTCTAAAGAAGGGAATAAAGACGTTTCGATATGGCTTTCTAAAAACCTTGAAAATAATTGGTTAAAACCAAAAATGATTGATACAGGTACTTCGTCAGAAGGAAGAGATTATCCCTGTTGGAATCCAGTTTTATTCAAGTCTAGATCTGGGAAATTAACTCTATTTTACAAGGTTGGCCCTAGCCCTAGAGAATGGTGGGGAATGTATAAAACATCATCAGATAATGGGAAAAACTGGAGTTCAAGTACAAGATTACCAAACGGAATATTAGGGCCAATTAAAAATAAACCTATCCAGCTTGAAAATGGAACAATAATTTCCCCTTCTAGTACTGAAATTAAAAATGAAGAAGGGCTTTCATGGAAAATTCACGTCGAAATGAGTCATGATGATGGAACTAATTGGAAGAAGATTCCAATAGATCAAAAAACAAAATTTGATGTCATACAGCCAAGTGTATTAATTCATGATGAGGGAAAATTACAATTATTATGCCGGAGTAGAAATAATTCATTGATGCAAGCATATTCGAATGACAAGGGTCAAAAATGGGGAAAAGTAACGAGAACTAAACTTCCAAATCCAAATTCTGGAACAGATGCAATTACACTGAAAAACGGTTACCACCTTTTAGTATATAACCCGCTTAAAAATGGTGGTGATGACAGGAAAAAGTTATCAGTAGCGGTATCAAAAAACGGTATAGATTGGGAGGACCAGATTATTTTAGAAGAAAAAAAAGGATTTGAATTTAGCTATCCTGCAGTAATAGAATCCCTTGATGGTAAAATTCATATCTCATACACCTACGATAGAAAAAACATTAAGCACGTTATTCTTACTTATTAACTCAATCAAATTATGGAGTCAATTGATTTGATTGTCTTTTTAGCATACTTAATCTTTATTCTTCTATTGAGCTTCTTCTTTTACAAAAAAAAACGTAGTGCAAAGTCATTTATACTTGGTCATGGTAACATTCCTAATTGGGTTGTTTCAATGTCAATTTTTGCAACTTTTGTTAGTAGTATTAGCTACTTGGCTCTTCCTGGAAGCTCATTCAATAATAATTGGAATCCTTTTGTATTTAGCTTATCTATTCCTCTTGCTTCAATAATGGCAATTAAATTTTTTGTTCCTATTTATCGTAGAATGAAAAGCACATCGGCTTACTTCTATCTAGAAAAAAGATTTGGTTTGTGGGCAAGAATTTACGCCTCTTTATGCTATATATTAACTCAGATTGTTAGGGTCGGGACAATTTTATATTTACTTGCAATTTCCCTTAATTTTATTTTGGGGTGGAAAATAAACATGGTAATAATATTGACTGGGGTTTTTGTTCTAATCTATTCACTTTTAGGAGGAATTACTGCAGTTTTATGGACAGATGCAATCCAAGGTATAATTTTAATTATTGGAGCTATTATATGTTTAATATTAATTCATTTAAAAATGCCTAACGGCCCCTCTCAAATTTATGATATTGCATTTAATGATGATAAGTTTAGCTTGGGAAGCTTTTCTTTCTCATTAACCGAATCAACATTTTGGGTTGTTCTTATCTATGGAGTTTTTATTAATCTTCAAAACTATGGAATTGATCAAAATTACATTCAACGCTATCTAATTTCAAAATCTGACAAAAAAGCAAAAGCTTCTGCTCTAGTGGGGGGTTTACTATATATTCCTGTATCAGCATTTTTTTTACTAATTGGGACATCTTTATACGCATACTTTAGTGTTCAGGGCGGGTTACCCGATGAATATAAAGTAATGACCGATAAAGTTTTTCCTTTTTTTATTGTTAATTATATCCCGGTGGGAGTTTCTGGACTACTCATAGCGTCTATTTTTGCCGCTGGAATGAGTACAATTTCTACAAGCTTTAATAGTTCTTCAACAATTCTACTGGAAGATTACTACAATCGCTTGTTTAGAAAAAATAAATCGGAGAGAAATAGTATGATTTTTTTGTATTTAAGTTCTATAATAATTGCAACATTGAGTGTATTTGTAGCGCTTGCCATGATTAATGCTAAAAGCGTCTTAGATATATGGTGGAAATACGCTTCAATTTTAAGTGGTGGTATGTTAGGTTTATTCTTACTAGGAGTTTTTACAAAAACTGATAACAGATCTGGAGTTGTAGGCCTATTTTCAGGAATCATTATGATTATATTTTTTACAATATATCCTATAGTTAATGAAACTGAAGACGTCTTGGCACATCCTTATTTAACTATTGTTCTTGGTACGATGACTATTTTACTTACAGGTTTTATTTTTCAATTAATAAGTTATTTGAATAAAAATTCTACTTAAGTCAATAATTTATCATTATTGAATATTAGGTTGTTCAATTTTAACACCCGAGATTTTAATTAATAAATGGCTTAACGATTTATGATATAAAAGTTTGCGCGAAAAATTATAATTTGAAGTTGGATATACAAATTTGTCCACTTATTTGTTCACCTTTGGAAAAACAAAACCCCTAAAGTATTGACTTATAAGGGTTTAATTTTTATTTTAGCGGTCTGGACGGGACTCGAACCCGCGACCCCATGCGTGACAGGCATGTATTCTAACCAACTGAACTACCAGACCTTATGATAGAAGGTGCAAATATACATTGCATTTTATGTTTCACAAATTTATAATTAATAAAAGAAAAAAATCAGCGACACTTGTTTAATAGAGGAATTCAATATGGAAAACTCATTTGCTATTCTTTGTATAAATAATAATTAACAAGGGCACAAAAACCAAGAAATAACATTAGAAAGAGATCTGTTCTGAGGGAAAAAATTTCTTTAGGAAACAAGTTTAAATTTGATAAAATAAAAATCAAGAGTCCAATAGAAGAGAGAAATATCATTGTAAAGCCCTGAGGTTTTTGAGAAAAAATACCCAATAAAATCATTGGGCCCATAAGTGCAGTTCCAGAAAAGCTTAACCGCGCTAAAAGGACTAACTCATCTGAACTTAATAGAGAAAAAATTAAGGCTGATACTGCAAACAACAGTATTACCAATCTTATGGGGCGTAAATTATCATTCTCCTTTAACCTTAAAAGTCCCTTAATTTCATTTCCCATTGCAAATAATTGAGAGTCAGAAGTTGACATAGCGGCAGCAAAAAGTCCAATAATTATAAGTGCAGCAATCATTTCATGTTGTTCATTTAACAAAACACTACCTAAAAATTCTGCTGTACTTGCGTCCGCATAAAAAATTGCTCCATACATTCCAATTATAATCGTAGGTAGGATAACAAGAATAGCAAAAAAACCTACAGAAGTAGCCATCTTTTTTAAAGCATTGTAATTTTTCATTATTACCAAACGGGTTGATAACTGAGGTTGAGTTACTGGAATCATTAGAATAGCCAAAGCAGAAGCAATTAAAAATTGGGGACTTAACAATCCCGTCGGTCCTGGAGTAGAAAGTAATTTTTTGTCTACAGAAGCCACTTCTTCAAAAAGTGCACTCCACCCACCTACCTCATTCAAACAATTAAATGCTACAATCCAAACTACAATTAATAAAAGTGTTCCCTGTAAAGAGTCAGCATAAATAATTGCTTTCAAGCCACCTAATTCTGAATAAATTAACATTATCAAAACGATACCAATCGACCAGCCCCAGACAGGAATAAAATTAGGGAAGGCAGAGACTAAAAAAATAGCTACACCCCTAATTTGTATTGCTATATAAGGGGTAAGAAATAAAAATACTGCTGTAAAGTAAAGATAGCCTACCAAACGATTTTGATAACAGCTTTGTAGTAATGCAGACATTCCTTGATAAGGTGAATTCCCGACTCTTTTCCTCAAATAAAAACCGAACCATAAAATTAAAAAAACCATAACCGCATCTGAAAAAGCGAGAAATATCCAGGCACCTACTCCATGAATTCTTGAAAAATCCGGCATTCCCAGAAGCGTAAATGTGCTGAATAATGTTGCTGCGAAAGTCATTAAACCTATGGCAACTCCAATCTTACTCCCACCAAGCATAAAATCAGTAGAGTTTTTAATATTTTTTTTAGTTCTCCACGAAAAAAACATTAAAACTAATATGTAAACTGTTCCAATTATAAGAAGATAATTCAGCATACTAATCTTCTTTTAGTTCCTCAGATTTAAGTCTTGAAAAAACATATCCTCCTATTGCTGTTAAAATAATTATTAATAGACTAATTAAAATACCAAACCATAAAGTAAAGGGCATCCCAAGAAAATATGGTGCTATTTTATTTTCATCCATAACCAAGGGCGAAAATTGAATAGCTGAACACAAAAAAACTGCAATAACAATAATTCTCCATAAATTTTTTAAATTCATAATTAAAGGGTTTGTATGGTCATTCCACCATCAGTTTTTATGATTTGACCTGTAGCATAAGCTATCATTCCTGTGGCTAAGGCAACAACTGTTTTTCCCAGATCCTCGGGTTTTCCCCATCGCTTTTGAACCGTAAGTCCCTCAGCTATTAATTTATCGTATTTTTCAATCACTCCAGCTGTCATATCTGTACGGATAACTCCCGGTTGAATTTCATATACAGGGATATCATATTCTCCTAATCTAGCAGCCCAAAGTTTTGTAGACATACTCATACCAGCCTTAGAAATACAATAGTCTCCTCTATTAACTGAAGCTACAGTTGCTGAGACAGAGGATATATTGATGATAGAAAATAAATTTTTAGGATTTTTAATTTTTTGTTTTATCATCCAATTTGCTACCTGCTGAGAAAGAAAATAAGGGCCTTTAAGATTAACATTAATTAATCTATCAAAGCTTTTTTCATCAGCTTCCAAAATATCTTTTCTCTCATGTGGAGCAATACCAGCATTGTTAACTAAAACATGAAGATGACCCCATTGATTTTTAATTTCTTCTACAATTTTTTTACGCTCATCAGAGTTTCCAATATCACCTTGACAGTATATCACCTCACCGCCGTCTGCTTTGAGGTCATTTAGGGTTTCTTTAATCTGTTTAATTGGCCTTACTCCATTTATTGCAACGCGATAACCTTCCTTTACAAGTGCTTTGGCAATTCCTAGACCTATACCTCTGGAACCACCAGTAATTAGAGCTACAGATTTCATTTTAAATTCGGTATATTAATCCATGTCTTTTTCTCCCAACTCTCGATTCCCAACTCAGCTAACTGAACTCCTTTAGCACCCTCCATAAGGTTCCAGGGAAATGGAGTATCCAGTACAACGTGTTTGAGGAAAAGTTCCCACTGAGCCTTAAAGGCATTATCAAATTCCTCCTCCTCGGATACCTTTGTCCATCCCTCTTTAAAATCTATTGGATTAGGTATGTCTGGATTCCATACTGGCTTTGGGGTGTTGCCATAGTCTTGGATCCAACAGTCCCTTAAACCAACTACCGCTGACCCTTTAGTTCCGTCTACATGTAAAGTTAAAAGATCGTCTCTTCTTACCCGAGTCGTCCAAGAAGAATTAAATTGTGCAATAATACCTCCCTCAAGCTCAAAAATTGAATAGGCAGCATCATCGGCAGTACAATTGTAAGGTTTTCCATTTTCATCGATACGCTCAGAAATATGAGTAGCACCTAGACAGAAAACTCCTTTGACTTGCCCAAAAATATTATCCAATACATACCTCCAGTGACAAAGCATGTCAACTATTATACCGCCATCATCCTCTTTTCTGTAGTTCCAACTAGGTCTTTGAGCAGGAATTGTATGCCCCTCGAAAACCCAATAGCCAAAATCTCCCTTGACTGATAAAATATTTCCAAAAAAACCATCTTCAATTAAACCCTTCAACTTTAGCATTCCTGGTAGCCAAAGCTTATCCTGTACAACACCGTGCTTAACTCCAGCTTTTTCACACTCTCGGTATAGTTCAAGTGCTATTTCAGTTGAAGTAGCTATGGGCTTTTCACAATAGACATGCTTTCCTGCAGCAACTGCTTTTTTTATTGCATCAGCTCTTCTACCAGTGGTTTGAGCATCGAAATAGATTTGATAATTTTTATCTGCTAAAACCTCCTCCAAATTGGTAGTCCAGTTTTCTATTTGAACTCTTTCTGCTAGTTTTTCAAGTTTATTTTTATTACGACCCACTAGAACCAAATCAGGTAAAATGATATCTTTTTCGTTAGCTTTTAAACCCCCTTCGGCAATAATAGCTGCGAGAGAACGAATTAAATGTTGATTGGTTCCCATTCTACCGGTAACCCCATTCATGATAATTCCTATTTTATGTGTTTTCATCAAGATATTAACAGTAATTTATGTATGATTTTTTTATGTCTTTTAAATATTGTTTTTGGTCTCTACTCCACAATCGTTCTGAAAAAACTTCAACTTCATTGTAGCCATCAAAACCAGCTGCCTCAATCCATTCTCTAATTTTTTTAATATCGATACATCCTTCACCCATTAGCCCTCTATCGGTTAAAAAATCAATCGTATTTATACGCCAGTCACAAATATGAAAAGCTAAAATATTTTTATTTTTTCCACACCTAATGATTTCATTTTTTAGCTGATCATCCCACCATAAGTGGTATACATCAATTGCGATGCCAACCCAAGGCGAATCAATCAACTCACACATCTCATTCGCCTGACCAAGAGTCAAAATAGCAGATTTTTCTGCACCATACATTGGGTGAAGAGGCTCAATGGCTAATTTCACCTTTCTCTTTTCAGCTAAAGGAATTAATGCGGTTATACCCTCTTTAATTTGTTGACGAGATGACTCTAAAGATTGTTTAGGCTCAGCACCACAAACTAGGACTACTAAGGGAGCCCCTAGTGCAGAGGCCTGTTCAATTGCCAATTGATTATCTTCAATGGCCGATAATCTTTTTTTAGGATCTACTGAAGGGAAAAATCCTCCTCTAACAAGAGAGACCACATCCATTTGATTTGAATCCAATAATAACTTTATTTTATCAAGATCTTTTCCCTCTAAAAGATGTCTCCATATTGAGATGCCCTTAACTCCGGCTGAGGCAAAATTTATTATGCACTCTTCTAAAGTCCATGGTTTTGTAGTTTGAGTATGAATACAAAGTTTAGAGAAGTCTTTATTTGAATGTATAATCACAATTTAATTTTTGATACAATTTGTGAATTGGTAGTATGATTCATTATTAATAATTTTTTCAACATAAATAGCCAATTCCCTAAAATGATAGTCTCCCCAC